>CANOGI010000179.1 GCA_947565475.1 uncultured Eubacteriaceae bacterium | reverse complement strand
CCATAAATTATTAAAATAAAGAAATAATTATTAATGTTTTTTTTACTTTTTTATATATATCCTTATTTTAAGACAACTTTTAGGGAAGCTCCTCTATTTCTTTTATAAATCCTATTGATTTTAAGTTTAAATTAAAGCGACTGTTTATAAGATATCGAGAAAAATACGACAGAGTGTTTAATGTTTTTAACGGCACCTTAAATGTAAACAATTTATTTATGTCCGAGGAAAAAATATAATTTATTGTATAAAGCAGTATTTCATCTAAGTTTATGTGAAAATGACTTTTATCAAGGCAGTTTTTACATATTGTTCCTTCAGGGGTTATAAAAAAGTCTGGTTTTGTTTTAGATTCGCAGTTTATGCAATAATCTGTTTCAGGACGATAACCGTTAAATTCTAAAATTTTAAGCTCAAATATTGATGATATTAGCTTATTTGGAATAATATTTCTTGAAAGAGCGGTAAGGGTTTTTAAAAGAAGAATGAGAATATTATTTGACGGCATATTTTCAAAAAGTAATTTATTCACAGTTTCAAGAAAGTATGAGCCATAGGCAAGGGCGGACAAATCCGTTCTTAAATTATAAAATGTCTCTATAGGTTCCGCTTGGTTTAAGTACATTTTTTTCCTGGTCTCAGTTATGTAAAAATCAGAGTAAGAAAACAAAGATGTTCCCGCCGTAAGGCCGTTTCTTACTCTTTTCGCTCCTTTTACGGAAATGGATATTTTGCCGTGATTTTTTCCCAGAATTGTGATAAATTTATCCGCTTCGCCAACTGGCGTTTCTTTTAAAACAATTCCTCTCACAGTTAATAAGTTTCCCATTTTTTACCTCATTATAATATTTTTATCATTTTCTTTTATATTATTGTTTATATTAGACAAAGTAGCGTCATTTTTACTTTTAAATTCAGAAAACTCTTTATACGCCATAAACGCGTCTAAGTTTCCACTTTTTTCAAATATATTCCAAAATAAATCCGTCATTTTATTACCCTCCCGAATTTTACGAAAACGATGATTTTTAGGAACGAGATATAAAGAAAGTATTTAAAAATTATAAAAAATAAATATGTTTTAAGGTTTTTTTAGTTTTTATAATTTTTCTGTTATATTTAAATTTTCGAATAATCGTAATCATCGCTTCCTTATATATTTATAATTTCCTTTGAAATGTTTTATATACAGTTCAAAATTTGGCAAAGAATGTAGAATTAAACCACTTGACAAATAACAATTTGTTGTTCAATGGCTTATCGAGAGAGTTTTTTTGTTTTTTAAAACTAAAAAACAGGTATTTTTTTTTAGAAATTTGTATTATAATTTTTTTAAATCATATCCAAAATTTTTTAAAAGAAAATCACTGTCACGCCAGTCTTTTTTTACTTTTACCCATATCTGTAAGTTTATAGGAGTTCCTAAAAGTCTTTCTATATCATAACGAGCTTTTGAGCCAATTCGTTTTAACATAGCGCCTTGTTTACCAATTATTATACCTTTATGAGAGTCTCTCTCACAGTAAATTGTGGCGTCAACATCTACTATTTCTTTATCTTTACGGTTTTTCATTCCCGTTATTTCAACGGCTATACCGTGAGGGATTTCTTCTTGTAGAAGAAAAAGGGCTTTTTCCCTTATTATCTCAGATACGATTTGTCTTTCGGGCTGGTCTGTTATCATATCTCTCGGAAAATAACGCGGTCCTTCCGGAAGATATTTCTCGATGTTTTTTAAAAGTTCTTCCGTATTTATATTTTTTATGGCGGAAATAGGTATTATTTCATTAAAATTATATTTTGAGCGATAAGAATCTATTACTTTTAAAATATCTTCTTTTGGTACTGTGTCAATTTTGTTTATTATTAAAAATATATTTGATTTTACTTTTTGAAGTTTTTCAATAATTTTTAAGTCTGAATCTTTTATTTTCTCAAAGGGTTCTATTAAATAAAGAATTATATCAATTTCATTTAACGAGGTTTCAGCGCTTTTAACCATAAAGTTTCCCAATTTGGATTTAGGCGTATGGATACCAGGTGTGTCTATAAAAATAACCTGAAAATTATCAGTTGTTAATATAGAGCGGATTTTATTTCTTGTGGTTTGGGGTTTATTTGATGTTATAGCTATTTTCTCGCCTATAAGGCAATTCATTAAAGTTGATTTTCCCACGTTAGGACGGCCTATTAAGGAGACAAATCCTGAACGAAATTTTTTGTTTTTTTCACTATTCATATGTTATCCTCACTTTTACGGATGTTTAAATATTTTGTATAAAATTTTTATCACTCTTATATGTTTTAAAGTCTATCGTCGTATTTTTTTCTTATAGCCTTAAAGTCTTCCCACGCTGGACGTTTTTTGCTTTCGTCCCGCAATAAGGCGGAGGGATGATATGTAGCTATTATATCACAATTTTTCCTGTTGTACCATATTCCTCGGCTTTTTGTTATTCTAAAGTCAGGTGATATTATAGCTTGAGCTGCTATTCGTCCAAGACATACTATTATTTTTGGTCGTATCAATAAAAATTGATGTCTTAAAAAGTTTATACAAGCGGCCTGTTCATCTTTCGCGGGGTCTCTATTATAGGGCGGACGGCATTTGACTATATTAGCTATATAAATTTTTGAGCGGTCTAATTCTATTGCGCCAAGCATTTTATCAAGAAGTTTTCCAGCGGGACCGACAAAGGGCTCTCCTTTTAAATCCTCTTGCTCACCAGGGCCCTCTCCTATGAATAATATGTCGCTGTTTTTGTTTCCAACTCCGATTACAACATTATTTCTTGTCTCACAGAGACGACATTTATGACAATTTAAACATTTTTCCTCAAGTTCTTCCCATGTGTACATAAATTTTTCACCACCGTTTTCACTGATACCAAGACTATTATAAACAAAAAGCGTAGGGAAGGAGTTCTGATATTTTGTATATAAATATGTTTTTATCTTTATCTTCTAAAATTATTTCTACGTCAGGCATAAATTCTGAAAGTACCTGCAGGCATATCCCACATGGATATGTAATATCGTTTAAATCGGAAACTATCGCTATTTTCTTAAAATTTCTCTCACCTTCGGAAACAGCTTTAAAAACAGCCGTTCTTTCAGCGCAGACTGTAGCGCCGTAAGATGAGTTTTCTATATTACAGCCGGTATAAATTTTGTTTTCCGCTGTCATAAGCGCGGCTCCAACTTTAAATTTTGAATGGGGGGAATATGAGTTTTTTTTAGCCTCTTTTGCTTTTTCTATAAGTATAATATTTTCTTCCTTATCCTTCGATTCAGACATTTTATCACCTCTATTAATGCTATCTTTTTAAGCCTATATTATTTAATATTTCTTTTTGTTTTTTAAACATAATTTTTTCATCTTCCGCTTCCATATGGTCATACCCCAACAAATGCAACATACTATGAGCCGTTAAAAAACCGAGCTCGCGCTCAATGGAATGTCCGTATTCATTTGCTTGTGAAAGAGCTTTCTCAATATTTATTATTATATCTCCCAAAATTATTGTTTCGGAAAAATCAGGTGTCTCACCATTTACGAAATCTATCATCGGAAATGACAATACATCTGTGGGACGGTCTATATTACGGAACTTAGAGTTTATTTTTTTAATTTCATCATTTGTTACTATAGTGATACTAATTTCGGCGTTATCTG
The DNA here is from genome assembly GCA_947565475.1 of uncultured Eubacteriaceae bacterium. Lineage (GTDB taxonomy): Bacteria > Bacillota > Clostridia > Lachnospirales > CAG-274 > MGBC114079. The sequence continues at coordinate 971 of CANOGI010000179.1, read as the reverse complement.
TAAAATTTTCATATTTTAACGTTTCTTTTATAACATTGTGGAGTAAATTTATCTTTTCCGTATTAAATTCATAGTCGGTATTATTGTCAAAAAGTACATTCATTTTTAATTTTCCTCTTTATCTTTATCTGAATTTTCAATATTGTTTTCCTCTTTGGCGGGAATATCCGAGTTTTTCTCGCTGGGATAAGCCACTCTCTCGTGATACATTCCTCTTAAAACTTTCATAAAGGCAAATTGTATTTTATCAAGGTCATTTGTTTTAAGAGAACATAAACTAAATTGCTCGTCGGCTAATTTTCCTTTTATAAGCTCGTGCACAAATTTTTCTATTTCTTTTATGTTTGTTATATTTTTACTTCTAACCGCCGCTTCCACAGTATCAGCAAGCATTACTATCGCCGCTTCCTTTGATTTGGGTTTCTCATATTTATAGCGAAAGTCAGAGTCATTGACTTGTCCATTTTCATTCATTTGTTTTGCTTTATAATAAAAGAAGTTCATTACAGTGTTTCCGTGGTGCTGGGCTATTATGTCTTTTATGGGATTTGGAAGTTTATATTTTTTCGCGTATTCTATGCCATCAGACACGTGGTTTGAAATTATTTTAGCGCTTTTATAAGGATTCATTGAATCATGTGGGTTTTTTCCACGTATATTTTCACTGAAATACTGTGGGTATTTCAATTTTCCTATATCATGATAATAACTTCCGACTTTAGCTAGGGATGAGTTGGCCCCGATTTCAAAAGCCGCCGCCTCAGCGAGATTTGCCACAATTACGCTATGATTATATGTGCCGGGGGCTTCAAGCATCAATTTTCTTAAAAGTGAGTTGTCGGGATTTATTAATTCCAACAATTTATATTGGGTCATAACACCAAATAAAAATTCCCATATAGGCATACTTCCAGTGCATATAATTATTGTTATTATACAGGAAATCATACCTGGATTTAACAATTCCTTCC
>CANOGI010000178.1 GCA_947565475.1 uncultured Eubacteriaceae bacterium | reverse complement strand
TCTTTGTTTGATATAAGACCATTGCTTAAAGCCTTTTGATAAAGTTTTTCTTTATTAAGCCCTTTCCCGTCATCAGTAACGCTTATGTATACCTTTCCACCCTCGTTTTTAGCTTCCAAGGTAATCTTTCCCTTCGCGGGTTTTCCTGCTCTGGCACGCTCGTCAGAAGTTTCTATACCGTGATCCACGGAATTTCTAACAAGATGCATAAGCGGATCGGAAATTTGCTCAATAATATTTTTGTCTACTTCCGTGGTTTCTCCTATCAACTCAAGCTCAATATCTTTATCTAATTTCCTCGATACATCAAATATAATCCTCTTCATTTTCTGGAATACATTCACAAGAGGCATCATACGCATAGACATTATTACTTCTTGGAGCTCAGTTGTAATTTTTGAAAGTTGAGCGGACGCTTTCTGGAAATTACTAAGGTCCAAACCAGGAACTTTTAAATCAGGATTTTGAAGTACAACCGCCTCAGCAATAACAATTTCACCGATTAAGTCCATAAGCGCATCCATTTTTTCTACATTGACGCTTATAATGCTTTGATGCTTTTGCTGGTTTTTCGCCAAAGTTTTCCCTTTTCCGGTTTCTTTAGTCTTAACCACATAATCGCCAGGAGTAGGCTTTTTGCTTTCTTCCTTTGTCTGCTTACTTTCCTCATCCGCTTTATCATTTTTCTTCTCTGAAATATCATTTGCGGGTATAGGCTCCGCATCATTAAAACCTTTCACAAATTCCTGAGCGGTAATTTCATCAACATCGATTCTTTGCGCTTCCGAAGTATCAATAAGAGTTATTATTTCCTCTTTACTGATTTTGGTTTGTAAAAGAATACGAAAACCTTCTTGTAAAATAACCGTCGCGCTTTCCTCGTTCGTTATAATATCTTCAGGTTGATATAATAAATCCTCCGCCACTTCTTTAAGGGCGTAAGTAGCGGAATAAGCACGAATATTACTCATCTGTGTATCTTCTCTGTAGTGAATGACAATACGATAAAAATGACTGCTTTCCACCGCTGCGGGAGCGATATAAAACTGATTGGGTTCCTCATGTTTATTAGCGCTCGGCATCCTGATTCCCTGGTCTTTTATCTCGCCTTTAATACGATTTAAAAAATCATCTAATTCTTTCACGAGAGCACTCTCGTCTCCGTCCGCGGTTTCCCCATCTCTGATTTTATCAAGTTCACCCGTAATAAAATCAGAAACATCAAGCACTTTCTCAACTAATTCCATATGAGGAACATTTTCAGGATGAGACGCTCTTAAATAATAAAACACGTCCTCAAGCTTATGAGATGTTTTAGTAATATTTTCAAACATCATAACTCCCGATGAGCCCTTTATGGTGTGCATAATACGGAAAATTTCATTAATATCGGCATCGTCTAAGGATTCTTCATCTTTCTTTTCTAAAACTATGCCTTCCAGTTTCTCAAGAAGCTGACTGCTTTCATATAAAAACATGGAAAGCATACCATCTGCATTAAATTCCTCTGACATACTTTTTCTCCATTCTTAAAGGATTTTTTATATTACACTTATTCAATCAACCCCAGCTTTTTCAACACTTTCTCAAATTTTTTCTCGTCAACAGGTTTACCAGAATAAGCCTCAAAAGCCATTTTCACATTACTTTCGTCATTGAGAGCCGTCGTCATAATAACTTTTACTTTCTCTTCCTTAATTATGCCTCTCTGCACCTCAATATCACGAATTGCCTTTAAAACCTGATAACCGTCTAAAACGGGCATCATTACGTCAAGACAAATTAAATCATAAGGGTTTTCATCTTCAAGAGCCATTATAAAAGCGTCGACAGCTTCCTCCCCGTCAACTGTTACGTCACAGTCTCCAAACTGTGATAAATATTTAGTCATAAACTTACGACTCGCGAAATCGTCTTCCGCTAATAATATTCGCAGTATCATATCACCTCTTTCCCAATTTTTATATCTTATTTGCTTAATAAGCTATATATTTTTCCTGGAACCGAAACAAGTGGAAGCTGGTATTGAACCGCTCCCAAATCATACGCGACTTTAGGCATACCATATACAACACAACTCGCCTCGTCCTGCCCTATTGTCTTGGCTCCGGCCTTTCTCATTCGTAAAAGACCTTTTGCTCCGTCACCTCCCATTCCCGTCAAAATAACGCCAAGAGCATCTTTTCCCACATTTTTAGCAACAGAGTCAAACAATACGTCAACCGATGGACAATGCCCGTTAACTTTATCGGTGCCTCTGCATTCCACTTGATACTCACCCGCTAATTTAACAATACGCATATGTTTGTCTCCAGGGGCAATCAATACTTGCCCTTGTAAAACTTTATCTCCCGTTTTAGCTTCTTTTACGGAAACCTCACATTGATTATTAAGCCTTTCAGCATACATTTTAGTAAATCCCGGCGGCATATGTTGACAAATAACAACTCCCGGAATATCTCTATGAAATTTACGCACAACATCATAGATAGCCTCAGTTCCTCCCGTTGAAGCGCCTATGGCGATAACGCACTGTTTACTAGCGTCGCTTATTTTTCCGCCTATATTTCCAATCTCAACCTGTTTATACTTGCCTACTTTAGCGGTAGAAGCAATTTTAACTTTCGCAGGCATCTCATTTTTTAAAAATGTCTCAAGACGGTTTCCACTTGAGCCATCGGGTTTATTTATAAAATCAACAGCGCCCGCTTCAAGAGCGTCAAACACTTTATTGTCAAGCGCGCTGATTACCAAAACAGGAAGCGGATGCTGTGGCATCAGCTTTTTAAGAAACTCAATTCCGTTCATTCTTGGAAGCTCCACGTCAAGAGTCATTACATCCGGATTGTATTTCACAATGGCGTCTCTCGCCTCATAAGGGTCTTTCGCCTGCGCTATAACCTCAATGTTTGGATCCGAATTAAGACCCTCTACAAGCATTCTACGAAAAAACAATGAATCCTCTACTACAAGAACTCTTATTTTTCTCATAATATCCTCCTACTTCTTATACATGGAAGGCTTTACATACTGAAACTTAGTTTTGTGTTTATCAAGACTTTCCGTAGTTCCTATAAACAAATATCCGCCCGGCTCCATATAATCATATATTTTTTCAATTAATCTATATTTTGTGTCATCCTCAAAATAAATCATTACATTTCTTAAAAAAACAACATGAAATGGCTTTTTAAACTTAAAATTGTCCATAAGATTAAACTGTCTGAAAATAACCTCTTTTTTAAGTTCATCCACTAATCTGAACTCATTCTCATTTATCTTCTTAAAAAACCGTCTTTTCCAATTTTGTGGAAGCGGCTCAATCTGTTCTTTCAAATAAACTCCTCTGGCAGCGTGTTCAAGCACTCTTGTTGATATATCTGTAGCCAATACCCTGGTATCCCATAATTTATGCTCTATTCCAAAATAATCGAACAAAATCATCGCGAGAGTATAAGGTTCCTCGCCGGTAGAAGACGCCGCCGACCATATGCGGATTTCTTTTTCCGACGACGCTTTAACTTTAATTTGCGGCAATACAATTTTTTTAAGATACTCAAAATGTATGCTTTCCCGCATAAAATATGTATGGTTTGTTGTAAGTACGTTAATAAGATTTTTAGCTTCAGGCCCCGCTGGATTTGACTCAACTTTTACCATATACTCATCATAATTTGAATATCCGTTGCGGATTAAATAGTTCTCAAGTCTTCCGCCAACTAATACTTTTTTTTGACTTAAATCTATACCGTATTTACTTTTGACATAAAAAACAATACGTTCAAATTCTTTATCCGTTATCAAAATTATTACTCCTTTCAAAAATAACTTTCTCACAAATATACGCAAAATTCTCACACTCTCGCGAAATAAGCCCCTTGCGCCCTGTAGCTCTTTCAGGTTCATATAGAGTGGATCTGAAAGGTATTCAATTAAAATATCGGAAAAACAGTTTAAAATATAAAAATAAATTAAGTAAATTAAAATGCCGCTCACGCTTATTTTAACTTTGACGCTCACCTCCAAAAATACAGCATAATTATACAACTTTTCGAGAAATTTGTCAACACCGCCCTAAACTTCACCCATAGAAATCAATTCCACAAAAAAGATGAATTTTAAGCCTTACACAAACTAATTTAAAACTTATTGACGCCTTCCACAAATTTTTATTACAATAAAAACCAATTTCCCATTGTAATATTTTATATATATTAACTTTTTAGCGAGTTATATTAAATAAAATACTGTTCGTTTCTAAGCTGTTTTTCGATTTTAAAAAAAACATCTAATAAATATGGGTCATAGCGTATACCGCATTGCTCACGCATTCTATCAAGAGCCTCTTCTCTTGATAGAGGCATTTTATAACATCTCTGTCCTAAAAAACAATCATAACTATCTACAATTTTAACAATTCTCGCGGCCAGTGGTATCTCGTCTTTTTTAAGCCCGTCAGGGTACCCGCTGCCGTCCCAGTTCTCGTGATGGTAACGTACAACATCGAAAACCATCTGAACTAAATGATTAATATTGGGTTCAGGATAAGCCGCTTTTAAAATCTCCTCACCTTCTATTGTATGACTATAAATAATCTTTTTTTCATCCGGAGTTAATGCCGTTGGTTTTCTCAAAATCTCTTGAGCGATATTTAGCTTGCCAATATCATGTACAGATGACGCTATTTCAATAGAATCAACAAAATCC
>CANOGI010000177.1 GCA_947565475.1 uncultured Eubacteriaceae bacterium | reverse complement strand
TAGGAGCGTATTTTTTCGTAAAATTATTTTTATTTCCTCTTTGTGTGGTGCTTTCTTAAATCTGCTGACTATAAAGTTGGAGGAAAGAATGATTTTATGGAGGTTATATGTGTTACCAATAAAAAAATAGCGGAAGAAAACTCACTTGATTTTTATGCCCTTATCGAGAGGATAGCGAAAGCGGGACCTAAAAAAATAATTTTAAGGGAAAAGTATCTCTCGGAGGGGGAATATGAGCTTGTAGCAAAAAAATGTCTTGAGGCGTGCCGAAAACATAATGTTGATTTTGTAGCTAATAAATTTGTAAAAGCGGCGAGAAATTTAGGTATAAAAAGTATTCATTTATCTTTTGGAGATTTTTTGGAGAGAAAAAGAGAGCTGAGTTTTTTTGAGCGAGTAGGCGTTTCCGTGCACTCAGTTGAGGAGGCTGTCGCCGCTCAAAAAAATGGAGCGTGTTATATTATTGCCGGACATATTTTTGAAACGGACTGCAAAAAGGGCGTTTCGCCGAGGGGAATTGAATTTTTAGAGGAGATTTTAAACGTTGTAACTGTACCTGTTTACGCTATAGGGGGCATAACACCGATAAACGTATCAAAGGTGAGTAAAACTTCGGTTTCGGGAGTGTGCCTTATGTCTTCTCTTATGAAAAGTGAGAATCCTCTTGATATTTTAGAAAGTATAAAAAACTCGGACAAAGCTTTACAGCAATTTTGAAATTTAACCGGTAAGAGAAGTTTACCATTTTTTAAGAGGGGGACTTGCTGACTTGCCTTTATATTCAGTGGGAGCTTGCGCTCCCATTGAATATAAAGGCGAATGTTTTCGCTGTCGGTTACGAGAATATTTGCTATACAAAAATTCGAGTAGTCTTGACGGAGATTTCAATATAAGGAATTTATTAAAATTCGCTTGTATGTTATTTGATTATCTATTTATAGATAAATATGTGAAAAAAATCATCTCGAAATGACTTTTTATAATTAATAAATTTGTTTATTTTCAAACTTATTATTATAAAGTTATATGAGATGATTTTTTTTGTCTATAGAATGTCCAGAAAGATTTGGCAGACATTTTTTGGGTTATGACAGTATTCAGTATTTTGTTTGATTATGCGCTTACAAAGGCTGGTCATCATCCGATGGAACATAGCGCGCGATCTCTTCAAGCCGACAATTTAAAGCCCGACAAAGGTCGTTTAGAGTGGTTGTGGTTACGGGCTTGTTTTTTCTTAATTTATCTATTGTTGAGCTTGAGATATGATAACGGTTTATGAGGGTATAGGTTGACTCATCAGATGTTTTTAAGGTTGTCCAGAAAGGTTTGTAATCTATCATTATATATCACTCTCGTAAATTATTTATACTATGACAAAAAAATAAAAAAACAAGTTTTACTTTCCTAATATAATAATTTATAGGGTTATACTTGACTATAGTCGTTTAAAAGACTATAATATATATAATCTTTATGTCGGAAAGGAGTGTAATGGAATGAAATATATAGAGCGGTAAGGGAATATGTCAATAAGCTTAGAAAAAGTAAAATGATTTTAAGCTGTGAATATAGATATTATAACTATAAGCAAAATTTTTTTATTTTTTTGGATATTTATAAAGTTTTTAGAGAGAAATAATAAGTAAATTTCTTAATATTCATATTTTATTAAATATTGTATGTTTATTCTTTTATTGTTTAAAATATAAGTTTATTGACTTATAGAAGTGAGAAATAGCGATAATTAAAAAAATAGTGAGCGACGGAGGGAAAACGCTATGAATTGTGAAAAACATAAAGATGTTGAAGCTATGGGAGTATGCGCGTATTGTGGAAAATTTTTTTGCGGCGATTGTTTAATTGATGTAAATGGTAAAAATTATTGTAAAGACGACGTTGGAAAAGCTTTTGACGAGGCGAAGACAAGCAATAACGGCCAGCCGTCTATAAACATAAATAATGTCTCAACGGCGACAGCCACAGCTTCTTCCGGTTTTTTGGATTTTCCGAGGAAAAGCAAGATTATATCGTTGATTTTATGCTTATTTTTAGGATGGCTTGGTATACATAGATTTTATGTCGGAAAGGCGGGAACAGGTGTTTTATATTTATTTACATTCGGTATATTCGGTATAGGATGTTTAATAGACTTTATATTGATATTGTTAGGCGGGTTTACAGACCGCTGGGGAAGACCGCTTATATAATAAAACGGAACTTTTTAAATATAAAAAACAGCCGTGAAACTGAGTCGTTTCCTGTTCCCTTAACAGGCTCTCAAATTTCCCGGCTGTTTTTTTATCTTTTCTCAACTACGAATTTTATAGATGTTTTTGTGTCTCCCTCTACCTCAAGCTGTGAAAATGCCGGAATAGCGACGAGCTCTATTCCATTCGGCGCGACATATCCCCGTGAAATAGCTATACTCTTTACCGCTTGATTTACCGCCCCCGCTCCTATAGTTTGTATTTCCACGCTTTTATTGTTTCTTACAATCGCGGCTATCGCCCCCGCTACGGATTTTGGCTGTGAATTAGATGAAACTTTTAATATTTCCATATCTCTGACCTCCTGTTTTTATAAAAGTATTTTTTACCGTTTATTGATTTATATACATAAAAAAATCCTGTTTTTATTTTTTAAAAGTTATAGAGGTAAAAATCATTTTATAAACCTTTTATAAATGTTAAGATAAAACGGTTGAAAGCGTGTTATAGTCGAATTACTTGAAAATAAGCAAAAGAAGGCGAGATAACAATTATTTTCGTAAGGCAACGGAATGAGAGCATAGCTTAAAGCCTATGCCGACTGACGATAACGCGGCAAAAATGATTTTTAGCCGTTGAACTTGTTCATTTTTCAAGTGATTTGAATATAAATCAAAACATCTAAGGAAACACCGCATAATTTTAAGTAAAAATAATTTTAGCGAGAACGTGCGAATAGTCAGTGCTTTTGCCGCGCGGAAGTCGGCTAAAAGCTTCTCGCACATCTTTACGGCGCCTATTTAGTGTAAGTGTGGGATTTTTAATCCAACTTAAACAAAAACACTTTTTCGTTAGGAGCGTATTTTTCGTAAAATTATTTTTATTTCCTCTCTGTGCGGTGTTTTCATAAGAGATTTTTTGTTGTTAAGAATATCACTATACCATTTGAAAATTAAGATTTATGTGATAGTTTGAAGCAAAATTTTATAGAAGTTTTCTTTCGCGTATTTTTCCATAAATGGGCTATGCCCACATTTTTTTAAAATATATGTTTCGCACTCTATATAATTTTCCGACAATGGTATGGTTATTCCACTTGCTGGATGTGGGTCAACTTCTCCTTGTATCAAAATTATTTTACATTTAATTTGTTTAAAAGCTTTTAATAATTTTCCCTCAGTTCTTAGTTTAGCCGCTTCTTCCCATACTATATTGTGCATTTGACTATCTATTTTATCCGCTTTGTGTAAATCTTTATTTTCTAAACAATAATTATCTGATTTCTCAAGTATTTTGGGAATTTTTTTTATATCCTCATCAGAAGCTTGATTGTCGACTAATCTTTGAAATATCGTGCTTTCTTCATCGGAGAGACTATTAAATCTACGAGCGCTTATCTCCGAAACATATTTATCATCAAGCGGACCACAGCCAATTAAAATTACCCGCTTAATCAGCTCAGGATATTTCACCGCGAAAAGCGCTGATAACCACGCTCCCCAAGAATGTCCAATTAATGATACTTTATTGTTACAGTTATCATTAATTTGGCTATATAATTCCTCTATCAGTTCAGCTATTGAGTATTTTGATTGTATAGCTTCAACTACACCAATCTGTGACAGTATATTTAATTCTAACGCGAACCTTTTTAACGACCCTATCGCCCCAGGGCCGCCATGAACCAAAACTATTTTATAAGGCGATTTACCATATAAACGTACCATAAATACCTATCCTCTCTGTATATAGTCGAATTACTTGGAAATAAGCAAAAGGAGGCCTGATAACAATTATTTTCGCAAGACAGCGGAAAGAGGGCATAGCCTAAAGCCTATGCCGACTGACGCTAACAGGGCAAAAAGGATTTTCAGCCACCGAATCTATTCATTTTTTAAGTGCTCCGACTATAATATACAAGTCTTGATTTTTCAATGTCTTTACAATTTTAATTATAGTGAATAAACTTAAAAAGCGCAAAAAAATATTTTATGGGCGAATGAGCGCTGTTGCTCGATAAGCTAATTGCTTCAGAAATTTGCGGGCTGTGCAAATAAAATGGTTTTTGCTTCTTTTAACGTGAGTTCGATGAAAAATAACAGCAAAACGTAGTTTTGCTCAGAGGTTTTTGTCAGACTCTTTTCAATGGATGCCGCAAAGAAGTACGGGCGACGTAAGCTGACTTTTGTCAGAGCCTCAAGGTTTTTATTCTTAAAGAGCATTTTTGGAGTTTTGAAACCTTCTTTCGATAGAAAAAGGTTCCATTAACTATAAATTTCTGTCGAACTCACTTTAAATTAAGCTTTTATAGTCAAATCACTTGAAAAAGAGCAAAAGAAGGCGAGATAAAAATTATTTTTGCGAGGCAGAGGCTGGTCGTAAAGCTTCGCTTTACTGCTCGCCCATGCGTCCTGGGAAGGAGAGCGTAGTTAGGAGCCTATGCCGACTGACGATAACGCAACAAAAGTGATTTTTAGCCGCCGAACTTGTTCGTTTTTTAAGTGATTTGACTATAT
>CANOGI010000176.1 GCA_947565475.1 uncultured Eubacteriaceae bacterium | reverse complement strand
CTACAACAAGCTCTGTATTAAGTTTCTTTTTAACAAGGTCTATCGTATACATAAGCTGAGCGAGTCCCTCAAGAGCGTAATATTCGCATTGAAGCGGAACAATAACGGCATTTGAGGCCACGAGAGCGTTAATCGTGAGTAAATTTAGAGCTGGGGGACAGTCAATAATTATAAAATCAAAATCCTCTTTAATTTTAGAAACTATCTCTTTTAATATAAATTCTCTTCCGTCAACATTAATAAGCTCGATTTCAGCGCCAGATAAATTAATATCAGTCGGTATAATAAAAAGGTTATCTATATTTTCCACATTCATAATAACCTCGTTTGGCTCCTCATCTCCGCTCATCAAATCATATAAAGTTTTTTTTATATCGCTTTTAAAAATGCCCAACCCGCTGGAAGTATTGCCTTGTGGGTCAGAATCAATAACAAGAACTTTTTTCCCCATTTCAGCTATACAAGCGCTTAAATTAATAGCGGTTGTTGTTTTTCCGACGCCGCCTTTCTGGTTAGAAATAGATATAATTCTTCCCATCACAAATTCCTCCAAAAATTTTTAATACTTTTATATAAAGATGTTTCCTCTACTTATATATTTTATTATACCACAAAAAAAAATATAATCAATTCAAAATAAATATTGTTAAAAAAAAGTTAATAAAATATCTTCATTAAAACAAATAGTTAGTGACTATCATATAAAATGTTTCACGTGAAACATTTTATGTCAAAAAAAATAACGCCTTTAAATAAGACGTTTCATAATATACTTGTTTTATAATCAAGTTGCATAAGTTTCAAAAGAAGTCCATTTATAACACTCAATTTTTAAATAAATACTTTAATAAAAATAATTTTATCTTTAAAGACATTTTTCAAAACTTTAAACAAATTATAATATTATAGTAAATAAAATCTAAAATAAGAAAAATATTTTATTCATTCTATAATTTTAATAAAAAATCACTCATATTTTTATTTCACAAAATATCTTAAAACCTATGATATAAATAAATCCAATTTTATATTCAATAGAATTATACGCTTGCCTTTCTTCCTCCCTAAATTTAATAAAAAGTATCATTCTTAAAAAAATAAAGTAATTCTTTAGTTTAAGTCAAATAAATTATAAAAATGTTTCACGTGAAACATTTTTATAATTTATTATTTTTTCTTTCTAAAAAATAAACAATATAACCCCACGCATATAAGTAAAAAAATCATTACATTATCAAAAAAAAATTCTTTATTAGGAAAATCATCTACAGATAGATTAATTTTCTCAACAAAAAGAAGTCCCCTCGCTGTCTCAATAACAGAAATAATTCCAAAAAGAGCAATAATAATTTTCCTATATTTCATAAGAAATTTTTTAATATCATTTATATCGTCAGCAAGAATTTTGCCCTCACCTAATTTTTTCCGACAGTTATAAGCGTCAAAAATCCCAAAAAGCCAAATAATAATAAATCCTATTATAAAAACCCTATAAAAAACAGAAGTGGCAAGATAAGAACAAGAAAAGAAAGATATTAAAATGAACATTCCCCTTTTCATAAGTCCCATATACATATGTCCACAGCCCGGTATGAAAGATAAAATCATAATAAGAATTTTGCCAAATATCGTATAATTATGATTATTATTATCCATATGAAAACATCTCCTAAGACACAAAAACTTTTTTAGCTCCATAAAAAAGTAAATACCATCCGTATTCTTGTTTACGAAAATATCATACAATAATATTTATGAATTCACCTGTCAAGACTACTCAAATTTTTGTATAACAAAAATTCTCGTAACCGACGGCGAAAGATTCTCCCTTTTCATTCAGAGTGAACTTGCACTCCCCTAAACGCAAAAGTAAGTACCCTTTAAAAAAACAGAAAACTTTCTCTGTCGGTTAAAAACATATTTTTTTCTTATGGAATTGCTGTAACAACATAGTTTAAAAAAATTCTATTATAAAATAACCTTACTTTATAATACGTAAACTAATATAAAAAGTTTTATACTGTCAAAGGATTATATTCAATAAAATACCGATAACTAAAAAAATATATGCTATCTCAACTTCTATCAACCTTTATCATTATCTCCAAATTGTCATTTGTCTCATTAAAAGTACATTCGGTTTTTATACCCGATTTATTCATTGTATCAACAATTTGATGAACAGAATTTGTAAATATTTTAATATCGTCAATATACACTTTAACCTTCTGGTCTCTGTAAGGACTGTTAATTTTTAAGATTATATTTTCTATATCTTTCTCATCAATTTTTTCCCCAATATATGTACGCTTTAAAATTAAATCAATAAGTAGCTCTGTTGTTTTTATGCTTAAATCAAATTTAACAACCGCTTTTAAAATTAAATCAAGCAGCTTATCATCATGTATTCTTGTTAAAGCCACAGCATACTTCTCAGATAAATTATTTTGAGTAATATCTCTTCTAAACTGATATTTAAGTTTTAAAATACTTGTTTTGTCAGTAACAAATTTCTCCTTTTTTCCGATAATTTCCGCCATTTTTTCCGTAGAATATCCATAATCTCTCATAAACTCATAAAGACCGTCAGCGGCGTCAAAATAATCTATATTCTCCCTTTGGATATTTTCTATCATAGAAATAACCGCGCGGTCTCTGTCCCCAATCTCAGAAACTATGCACGGTATGTAAAACATCTTGAGAATTTTGCAAGCCTTAAATCTTCTTTCCCCAAAAACAATCTCATAACTTTCTCTATTAAGCCTTCTAACACAAATCGGCTGTAAAACTCCATATCTTTTTATTGACTCCGCCAAATTATTTACCGATTCCCTGTCAAAAAAACCTCTGACCTGAAAAGGATTAGGCTTAATCATATAAACGGGAATTTGAACAATCTCATTTTTTCTGACAAGCGTCATATTTTCCATTAAAAAACCCCCATATTAATTACAGCCCATAAATTTGAAAAAACTAAATCCATAAACTCATATTAATCTCTCAGCTAAAGAGATTAATATTGCTTTATTTTTTACCATTCAAATTTTTCTGACTATAAAAATAAAAAATTTTAAGACTTCTTATGTTTACCTAAACTTTTCTATATTATACCATATTAATAATATAATAAAAAATAATTCAGAACTTTCAGAATATTTTATATGTGACAAACAAAAACAAAAAACCCTGTCATTTGATAGGGTTTTTAGAAATTTTACTTGGCTTTCTGGGATATATACTGGGAGTTTGTCTTACTTTTTTTATCATAACCAAAGAATGGACAATATCCGTAAAAGGAATTTCGACCTTTTTCACAAAACTTATCTCTCCGCCTAAAATATTAATTGCTTTTTCAGCATCATTAATCTCAGAACCGGCATTAGGTCCTTTGAGCGAAACAAAAACCCCGCCCACTTTCACAAAAGGCATACAATACTCCGATAAAACCGCTAAATTAGCGACGGCTCTTGACACGCATACGTCAAACCTTTCTCGAAACTCAGGTTTTTTCCCGCCCTCCTCGGCTCTTGAGTGAATACACTTGACATCTGCAAGTGATAGTTCAGACACGACTTCTCTAAGAAAATTAACTCTTTTATTAAGTGAATCGAGTAAAGTAACTTTCGCGGAAGGCTCTGCAATTTTAATAGGAATTCCCGGAAACCCTGCCCCTGTTCCAACATCTATAACATCTTTATTTCTAACATCGGTAAAAGGTATCAGAGAAACCGAATCAGCGAAATGTTTTAGTAAAATTTCATTTTTCTCTGTTATAGCCGTAAGATTTATTTTTTCATTCCACGAAATCAATAACTCCATATACTTAAAAAATTGAGAAATTTGACTCTCATCAATTTTCACTCCAAGCCTTAGACAAGCCTCCTCTAAAATTTTATCCATATTTTTTTCCTTTCCAAATTAGAGCTTACGCTTTCCTCTTCTATTCGATAAATTTTCCACTTACTGAAAAAATCAGGTTCGTTAATCATATAAAAGTGCAAAATCAATTTTTTATTCTTATCTGATATAAAAATAGAATTTACTTTTTCTCCCTTAAAATAAGAATCTTTTTTATAAGAAACGGGAATATAATTATAAGATTTAATCCCATCAAAAATTTTTTTAATAGTCTCAAAATCCACAAAAATACTGAAACGGCTTATATAAGACATAGCGCCGTCAAAATCATTGTTTATAATAGCATTTATAAAAGATTTAGGCGCTGTATTATCGTTTACAAGACTGATATAAGGGTGACTGTCAAAATTAATATAAAATTGATGCTGTTTATAATTATGCTTTAATTTAAGCAAAACAGTCCTCTCCCCAAAACAAAAATCATTCTGCCAAGGAACAAAAAAATTTTTCTTTTCCAAAAAAACGCCTCCTCCATAAAAAGTACCCCCAAATATAATATATTCTTTCCATAAAAACTTTGTTATAATGAACAAATTTTAAAATATGAAAAAAACTCCGTAAATTAACTATATTCCCCCATTTGCGCCAACTTAAAAGATTAAAACCATGGAACGCTATCCCACACCCGTAAGGGCCTTTTCAAAGGCTTGACCTAAACTTTATAATACAAAACTTTCTCTTTACCGAATCTCAAAAAACGAAGTTTTTCGCAAAAGTTTTTTGCTTCTTTTTTCAATATGTGCCGCAAAGAAGTGCGGGCGGCGTAAGCCGACTTTTGACAGAGCCAAAAGCACTGAACAAAGAAGTCGGGTTTA
>CANOGI010000175.1 GCA_947565475.1 uncultured Eubacteriaceae bacterium | reverse complement strand
ATCTGTATGAGAAGCAGAATGACTTGAAAGGTTAGAAATGGAAAATTGAGAAATCTTTAGGACAGTAGGAAATGTGGGGCGTGGCGGTTGCTGCGCCCTGTATTTTATAGTGGAAAATAGAGGATATGAGTGATATAATCAAAACGTGAAAGATATAGGACAAATGAGATTTGTTGAATGGAGAAATGGTAATGAAGAAATATTTGTTGTCGATTATTATGTTGGCAGTATTTGAAACGATAGCAATTACTCTTTGGATAATGCTGGATAACCAGTTTTATCTTTTTAATTTTAGCTATATCGGCATTTCCATTGCTTTGGGTATGTTTTTATTTATCAAGAAGTATAAACACGCAAGGCGAGTGACACAGCTTTTATGTGGATTATATATGTTGATTTACTTAGGACTAATATGTAATGAGAATATGCAGATAGAGGGATTTTGGTACTATCTGTTTACAGGTGTGTTTGAAGCTGCAACAATTCATTATGCGGTAGCAAAGATATTCGGACCGCTTATTTTTGGGCGGGGTTGGTGTGGTTATGCTTGTTGGACAGCGATGATACTTGACTTTTTGCCTTACAAAGAGCCAGTTCGTCCACGAAAGAAAATAGGATGGATTAGATACATTACATTTACAGTATCATTGATTTTTGTGGCTGCTCTTTTTTTAGCGAATGTAGGCAATATTGAAAGGATTATGTTTTGGGCATTCATCGTAGGGAATGTTTTATATTATATTGTTGGTATCGGATTGGCATTTTTGTTTAAGGATAATCGGGCTTTTTGCAAATACATATATGTCCAATCACTGTATTCTTAAAGCCAATGAGCTACTTTGCATTGTTAAGGATAAAGTGTGACACAAATAAATGTATTTCTTGCGGTAGATGTAAACGTGTATGTCCAATGAACGTAGATATAACAGACAATCCAAGAAACAGAAAATATGGAACGGAGTATATTCTTTGTTTTGAATGTGTAAAGAATTGCCCTAAAAACGCCTTGTAGTTTGCAGGCATTAACTCTGAAAATTCATATTTGTAGAGAAGCGTTATTACTCTTTAGAAGATTTTGAGGGCTTATTTTATAGGGATTTTCTCAACAAAAATAATGATTGCTATACTTTATATCATTATCATCAAAATAAGGGGGCTATTGCGTAACAGGAGTGATTATAGAATAATTACATGGTGCTAGCACCTTGTTGATAAGGCAGATAAAGGAAAAAAGGCGGCTTTGGCTGGCTTTCTTTTGGCTCTAAAAATTTTGACTGGCACAAATACGAGAGCGATTTTTAAAGAATATGACTGATAAATGCTTTAGAAATCAAAGAAAAATAGCCAGTTCACGCTATCCACTGAGGAGTAAGAATTATTGCGGCTAAACTTGGTAGAAGAATTATTTGACCCCTTGAGTACAGCGAAATTATGAGCAGTGAACTGTTTGGGTTATGGTTTGAGAAGAAACTTTTGCCGTCACTGCCTAAAGATACAGTAATTGTAATGGATAACGTGTTTTTTTTACTGTAAGAAACATTTGCTTTGTACCACACAAAAGTATGGATATAATTTGATATTTTTGCCGCCTTACTCACTGAGCTCAATCCAATTGAAAAATTTTGGACATGGTTAAAAAGGCGGCTTCAAAAAATTCTTTCAAAATACAACAATTTTGGCGACACTTTTTTTTGAGGATTTTAAAGTTCTTTAACTATAATAGATGCCGCGAAGAAACGCAGTTGGCATAAGCCGACTTTTGGTAGAGCCAAAAGCACTGACCAGTTTGTAGAGTTTGGGGCAGAGTCTCAAACTTTACACGGGGAGAGCATTTTTAGAGGTTTAGAATTCTGGGCGCATAGGCGAGCGGCAAAGCGTAGCTTTGCGATAAAAAAGATTTCATTATAGTTAAACTACTTGAAAAATGAACAAGTCTGGTGGTTTAAAACCTTTTTTCGCCGCGTTAGCGTTAGTTGGCATAAATTTCTAACTATGTTCTTATTTTGCTGTCTCGCAAAAATAATTTTAATCTCGTTTCCTTTTATTTATTTTTAAGTAGTTTGATTATAAAGATATAGACAACCAAAAAAATAAACGAAATCATCTTGATTTCGTTTATTTTTTTATAACTGATTAAGTTTTTGTATAATTTATGGAGCTATAAAATTACAGAACACTTGTTTATAATCAACAGTTATAACTAAATTATATGTTTCTCCAGAAGCGAACTCAAAATTAGGTCTGCTTTCGGCCATAAAAGCATATTCATTATCGAGGAGAGAACCATAGTACGTACTATACATCAATCGTCCAGTAATATTTGGACCGCTTAATTGTATATCCTTACTTTCTATATATTTGTCAATGACACTCTCATTGAATTGGACTTTTATTACTCTGCCAAAATAACTATCCTTAAATATTGTGACTTTCTCGATGGCAAGTTCTTCTTCCGGTATAGTTGAAGGGTCATACTCTGGTATTTTCTCATATTCGTAATAGTCAAGTCTATTTCCATATTTATCTTCTGTAGCGAAACAAATATATTTGCCTGTTGTTATATTTTCGTTCTCAATTTTTATCTTATTTATTCCCCACGTAATATCAACACTTTTTTTATCAGGATTATCAAATATTTCTTTGGAGTCTTTTCCGCTTATTGAGGAATCATCAACCTCATCTTTGATTATATAATACAGTTTTCCAGCCTCATTTACTTTTACGATAAGATCAGCGGCTTTTTCTCCGGTTCTCGCGATTTCTTTGTTTTGGATCATTGGTGCGGAATAGTCAGCGTAGAATTTACTTTCTATTTTTGAACCGTCGTCAAGAGTTATCTCAAGTGTCATATTGTTATTATATATGTAAATATAGTTAGGCTGCATATACAATCTGTAATTGATATTATCTGTTGTTTCAGCTCTGTCCGTATGAAGCTCTCCGTTAGCGGGACAAGTTATTTTAAAA
This sequence comes from uncultured Eubacteriaceae bacterium, assembly GCA_947565475.1. GTDB lineage: Bacteria > Bacillota > Clostridia > Lachnospirales > CAG-274 > MGBC114079. Next base: position 1,814 of record CANOGI010000175.1, on the reverse strand, counting down.
TTTGAACCCGAAAGAGTGGTTTTTGTGGGACTGTTCAACTTTATATCAAAATATTTCTCATATGATCTTACGCTCATTATTTTAATATCTTTTTCTTCCTCAACTTTAACCTCTGACGAGATATTTACGCTTTCGGGAAGGGTCGTTTTGTCATCAGGGTCTCTTGCTACATAGTGTAAAATATATGAACTTCCTTTTTCGAGATTATCAACAGTCACTTCGTTAGGTCCCTGTGACATTTCAAATTTTTTGTTATTTCCTATTATTTCATCGGCTGTTACCTCAGAGACCAGTTTTACCTCGCTATTTTTTTCAAGAAGGTAATAGAAACTTCCGGGTGAATCCGATATATACGTTAAACTGGCGGAAGTATCACTTTTCCTTGTTGTTTCAACAGAAGATATATAAGGACAGTCGATTTTTACCTCAAAATCTTTGTCTAAGCGTATCCCGTTAGGAAAGGTAACTTCTATATTATATTTATTGTCTTTATAAGCGGCTGTTGATATTTCATAATGTATATTGTCTTGAGTTGAGACTCCCATTATTGTCATATCTTTTCCACCGCCTGTACAGATAATGGAAAAGGCGTTTTTGTCAAGGGGCTCGTCAGTCGCTCTGTTTAGCGTAAGCATTACTTTTGTGTTTCCTTTGCTTTTGACAGACTCAATTTTATATTCATTAAGAGGCGGTTTGACTTCTACGGGAAAAATATATGAGTTGTCGAGCGCTTTTTTTAGTATTTGCGAAGCATCGTTAAGTGTAATTTCTGAATCACCTGTTACCTTAGCTGCCTCTTTTTGGTCGTCAGTAAATTCAAATGATTTGAGCACATTTTCTACAACGCAAGCGGCGTCATAGGCTGTTACATAACCGTCATTATTAATGTCACCGTAGTTGTTAGCGTATACACTTAAAGAATTAAAAGACAACAAACAAAGTGACAAAGATAAAATAAATATTTTTTTATTTATTTTCATAAAATACCTCCTTTTTGACTGATTATAACTTAATTACGTTTTAATGACAATAGTATATTAGTATTTTTTTTTATGTTTGTTTTGTAAATTATATGCAGAGAATAGATGATATAATATTGTAAAGTAAAATACATAAACAGCGCTCTCAAAAGTTTAATTATAATTTAATGATGATAAATGTTTTATTAAGCTTTTGGGAGCGCTGATTTTTTGCTTTTAAATATTATAGGATTTTATATTTTTTGAGATTGTGCTTATTAATAATGGAATATCCACAGGTTTTGTCAAATGGGCGTTTATACCGCTTTTTATTGATGTTTGCTTATCACTTTCAAAGGCGTTTGCTGACAAAGCTATAATTGGTATATTGGAAAGTTTGGGGTCGTCAAGTTTGCGAATTTCTCTTGCCGCCTGCTGTCCATCCATAATGGGCATTTGGACATCTGTTAATACTAACGCATAGTAACCCGGTTTAGAGTTTTTTACCTTTTCAACCGCGATTTGTCCGTTTGTGGCTGTTTCTATAATAAAGCCAAACTCACTTAATATCTCGGTTTCAAGTTCCAAATTTATTTCGTTATCTTCTACCAGCAAAATTCTTTTATTTGAGAAATTATTTGGAGTATCGTTTATATCGGAAGAAAGTGAAGATGGCTTTTTCTGTATTCTTAGGCAAATGGTAACAATGAACGTACTGCCTTTGCCGGAAACGCTACGTACTTTTATATTTCCGTTCATCATTTCCACGAAGTTTTTTACAATAGTGAGTCCAAGTCCTGAACCATGTATACCGCTTAGTGTGGTATTTTTTTCACGTTCAAATGGCTCGAAAAT
>CANOGI010000174.1 GCA_947565475.1 uncultured Eubacteriaceae bacterium | reverse complement strand
ACTTACGGAGGCGGGAATGGGTGTGTCTTTTGTTCCAGCATCCTCAGCTTTATCAAGCTCGTCAAATATTAAATGTTATAAAATTGGAAATCCGCCTCTTAAATGGACAACCGTTATAGCTTATAAAGAAAACACACATATAACAAAAGCTGCTCAAGCTTTTATGAAAGTGACTGAAAATATTATTGGCAAATAAGTTTTTATACTTTGTTTTATAGTAATTTTTTATAAAAGATTATTATTTATATTATTAGGGTATATATTTTTCTTTTGCTTGACAAATATTTGTAATATGGTATAATTTTATTAATTTACCACTCTACTATAATAAAGTGAAATATTTTACGAGGTGAAAACGATATGGACGCTAAATTGCATACGCCGGAAGGAGTTAAAGATTATCTTCCTTATGAGGCGGCTTTTAAAACAGAAATTGAGAGAAATATTGAAACAGTTTTTTATAGGTATGGTTTTTTACCTGTCAGCAGTCCTACATTTGAGTATATGGAGGTATTTAATGGAAATGGCGGACTTAACCCAAAACAGATGTATAAATTTATTGATAGGGACAGCTCTATGTTAGTTTTAAGAGCTGATATGACTCCAGCTATCGCGAGAATCGCCGCTACAGCTTATGAAAAGAGCGATATTCCCCTGAGATTTTATTATTTTGAGAATGTTTTCAGATATAATGAGCATTATCAAGGAAAACTCCGTGAGTTTACCCAGGCGGGAATTGAGCTTATAGGTGTAAACTCTTTTGACGCGGATGCCGAGGTTATCGCTGTTTCGGTAAACAGTCTTTTATCTTGCGGACTTAAAGACTTTAAAATTTGCATAGGACAGGCTCAATTTTTTTACGGTATTCTTGAAGAAGGTGGATTTGATAAGGAAACTTGTGAAAAAATAAGAAAGTACACAGTTGAGAAAGATTACAGCGCTGTTCAAAAGATTGTGGAAGAATCTGACGCTACTGATAATATCAAAAATCTTTTTAAGGAGTTACCGTTACTCATCGGCGATAAAAAAATTATTGAGAGAGCAAGAGAGTTTGTTAATTCTGACAAAGCAAGAGGAGCTTTGGATGACCTTGAGAATATTTATCAAATTTTATCTGAGTATAAGGTTGAGAATTTTATTTCTTTTGATTTAAGCATAATTGGTCTTTATTATTATACAGGTATTATTTTTAGAGGATATGCTAAAGGTACAGGATTTTCCATTATAAATGGCGGAAGATATGATAAATTGCTTCAAAATTACGGAGCGAGTTCTCCTGCTGTTGGTTTCGCCATCAAAATTAATAATCTTTTATCAGCTCTTGAAAGTCAGAACATCTTTGTTAAAGGTGAGAAAGCCGATACTCTACTTATGTATACAAAAGAGGGAAGGGCGACGGCGTTGAACGCTTCGGATGAGCTTAGAAGTCAAGGTCTTAATATTGAGAACAGTCTTTTCGGAGATGATTTTGAAAAAAATAAGGAATACGCCAAAAAGAAAGGAATGGGCGGTATTTTATATTTTTTAAATTCTGAGGATGTGAGAATAATTAATCTTGAGAAAGATACTGTTTCGGACGTTAAAATTTCGGAACTTTTGAAAGGAGAGGTTTAATTTATGGAATATTTGACATTCGCGCTCGCGAAAGGAAGACTTGCCGAGAAAACTATGGAACTCCTTGAGGAAATTGGTATAACCTGCGATGAAATGAAAGAAAAGACACGAAAACTTATTTTTACAAACGAAAAACTTAAACTTAAATTCTTTCTCGCTAAAGCTACTGATGTTCCAACGTATGTTGAGTATGGGGCTGCTGATATTGGAATTATAGGAAAAGATACTCTTCTTGAGGAAAAAAGGAATTTATGCGAGGTTCTTGACCTTAAATTTGGAAAATGCCGTTTTGCTGTTGCGGGAAAAGAGGAAATAAGAGAAAAGCTCGAAAAATCCAATGATTTGCGTGTAGCTACAAAGTATCCCAATATCGCTAAAGAATATTTTTATCATAAAAAACATCAAACGGTCGAAATTGTTAAGCTTAACGGTTCCGTTGAGCTTGGACCCATTGTGGGGCTTGCTGATGTTATTGTTGATATTGTTGAGACAGGTTCAACCTTAAAAGAAAATGGGCTTAAAGTACTTGAGGAAATTTGCCCTGTTTCCGCGAGAATGGTAGTTAATCCTGTAAGTATGAAGTTACAAAGTGAAAAAATAATTGAGATTATTAGAGGTCTCTCAAAAGTTACTGATGGAAATAAATAATGGGATATAGATTGTTTAAAATTTAAAATGTGCGCAAGAAATTATAATAATTAAATAAAACTATAGCGTTTTCGTATATTTATAATTGAAAACTAAAATATGAGTGAAAAAATGTAGAAAATCTAAATATATCTATTTTTCACATTTTTTCGACACATTTTTAACAGAAAATAGTGATTAAATTTTTAAGAGAGGATTATTCGTATGGCTTTAACAATTATTATATAGTTTTTTGATAAGCTTTTATGCCTTGGCATGTTTTTGACTTAAATATTATTGTTTGGAGGGATTAATTTTGAATTTGGTGGAATACAGCGAAAAAAAAAATAATGAGATAATTAACAAGATTCTTGGACGTTCCAAATTTGAGTATGGGGATGAGCCGTTAAAAGTTGAGAAAATTGTAAACGATGTTAAGAACAACGGCGATGAGGCTCTTTTTAGATATACAAAAGCGTTTGACGGCATTGAGCTTAATAAGGATAATATTCAGATTACTAAAGAGGAAATTGACGAGGCTTATTCAGAAATTGCCCCAAAGCTCATTGAGGTTATGAAACGTTCAGCGGAGAGAATAAAGGCGTTTCATGAGAAACAAAAAAGAATAAGTTGGCTTGAACCGGAAAAAAGCGGAGAGCTTTTAGGGCAACTTATTTTGCCTCTTTCGTCTGCTGGCGTATATGTTCCTGGAGGAAAAGCGGCTTATCCGTCATCAGTTTTAATGAATGTTATTCCCGCGAAAGTGGCTGGAGTTGAAAAAATTATTATGGTTACTCCTCCTGACAAAAATGGAAAGATTTGTCCGAATACTATTGTAGCGGCGGTTGAGGCGGGGGTTACCCATATTTATAAGGTTGGAGGCGCTCAGGCTATCGCCGCTTTGGCATTTGGCACCGAAAGTATACCTAAGGTAAATAAAATTGTTGGACCTGGAAATATTTATGTCGCTCTTGCTAAAAGATGTGTTTTTGGGTATGTGGGGCTTGATTCTGTAGCGGGACCGAGTGAAATTCTTGTTATTGCTGATGAATCAGCTAATCCATCTTATGTGGCCGCTGATTTGTTATCACAGGCGGAACATGACGAACTCGCCTCTTCTGTTTTGATTACGACAAGTCTGGAATTTGCCAAAAAAGTTAATGACGAGGTTGAGAAACAGACCGAACAGCTTGAGAGAAAAGACATTATTAAAAAATCTCTTGATAATTATGGAGCAATCATTGTTGTTGATAGCATAGACACAGCTGTTGAGCTTTGCAATCAAATAGCTCCGGAGCATATGGAAATATGTACGAAAGAGCCGTTTTTTGTTCTTCCCAAAATTAAAAACGCGGGAGCTATTTTTCTTGGAAATTATACTCCTGAACCTTTGGGCGATTATATGGCGGGACCTAACCACGTTCTGCCAACAAGCGGAACGGCTAAATTCTTTTCTCCTCTTTCTGTTGATGAATTTATTAAGAAATCAAGTGTTCTTGCTTTTTCGAAAGAAGCTTTTGATAAACTTGGAAACGATGTTATAAAATTTGCTGAGGCAGAAGGTCTTACGGCTCACGCTAATTCTGTAAAAATAAGGTTGTAAATGAAGACAGATAATATAAAACAAATGAAAGGAGGATTTTTTTATGGAGCGTAAAGCTAAGGTTGAGAGGGATACTTTTGAGACAAAAATAAAAATGGAAATTAATATTGACGGAAGAGGGCATAATCTTATAAACACGGGAATTGGTTTTTTTGACCATATGATTACTCATATCTCGAAACACGGTTTTTTTGATCTTAATGTTGAGGCGAGGGGAGATTTGGAGGTTGACTGTCATCATACTGTTGAGGATGTTGGCATTGTTTTTGGAAAGTGCGTTTCAAGAGCTCTCGGCGATAAAAGAGGTATAAAAAGGTATGGTCATTCTATTGTGCCTATGGATGAAACTCTTGTACTTTGCGCTATTGATATTTCAGGACGTGATTTACTATGTTTTGACGCTAAATTTACGGTTCCGTCTATCGGTGATTTTGACACGGAAATGATTGAGGAATTTTTCAGAGCTGTTTCCTCAAACTGCGGAATGAATTTACATATCAAAGTTTTAGCGGGAAAAAATAATCATCATATAGCGGAAGGTATTTTTAAGGCTTTTGGACGAGCTTTAGATATGGCGACTTCTTTTGATGACAGAATTAATGGTGTGTTATCTACGAAAGGAATGCTTGAGTAATGATTGGTATAATTGATTATGGTATGGGAAATTTAAGAAGTGTTGAGAAAGCGTTCCAATTTTTAGGGTTTGACGCTAAAGTCAGTGACGATATTAGTTTTCTTGAGAAAGCCGATAAAATTGTTCTTCCGGGAGTCGGTGCTTTCGCGGAGGCTATCGCTACACTTAAAAATAAAAAGTTTGACAAGCTTATTAAAGAAGAAACTAATAATGGAAAGCCATTTCTTGGAATATGCCTTGGTATGCAGATGATTTTTGACACAAGTTTTGAAAATGGCGAATATGGGGGACTTGGCCTTATTCCCGGAGTGGTAAAAAAACTTCCTAATAATGTTAAAATTCCCCATATAGGTTGGAATGATTTAAAAATATATAAAAA
>CANOGI010000173.1 GCA_947565475.1 uncultured Eubacteriaceae bacterium | reverse complement strand
ATATATCTAAGGTTAAAAAATTGTATTTTGAGAATATATTAAACGCCATTTGAAAGCTTGATAAAAATTTGTTTATAGCGAAGCAATAAAAGAATAAATAGGCGAATTTTAATAGAACCTTATACATCAAAGAAATTTTATTTAAACGCTTAATTATATTTTGTTAAAAATTTTCCAGATGTTAAAAGATTGATATAAAAAGATTTAATTTAAAAGTTAAATGGTGTTTAGTATTATATTTATGTCAATTAGCAAAATTTTTAACACGAAACAATAAAATATAGTACTTTTCTCTTAAATATTAGGTTTATTAAAATTCATTTGTTTATTATTTTATCTTTTTGCTTTAATTTAATTTTGATTAATCTAAGAATAAATCTTAAATATGTTTTGCTTAGAGGTGTTTTTACAACAGATATCTCAAAATAAATTTAATAAAGGGGTTCGCAATAAAATAAATTTAATTGTCGAGCGCTTTATAATCTTCTGGTACCGTAACTCCAAGTTCCGCACAAATTTCTTTATTGTATTTTTTCTCAACATTTTTAGCATAAGCGATTTCCATTTTGGAAATATCCGCGCCATTTACAAGTATATCATACGCCATTTCACCTGTTTTACGGCCTATATCGTAATAACTGATAGATAAAGTTGCTACTCCGCATACTTTACAAGGCCCCTCCTCACCTGTTATGATAGGTTTTTTTGCCGGTATACAGATATTTTTTATAATTTCAGTGTTTGAGGCCGCCGTATTGTCCGTGGGTATATAAATTACATCGCTTTTATCACAAGCGCCTGTTGTGACAGCGGCAATATCGTTAGAGTCAACAAAAGAAAAATATTCGCAGTTGTAACCGTAATTCTTAAGATATTCGTGTATTTTTTCTACTTGATATTTTGAGTTTGGCTCTGCTGAGCAGTATAAAAGACCTACTGTTTTAGCGTTGGGGAATAATTCTTTAATCATAGTGGCCTGTTCATCGAGAGGAGCGCAGTCTGACGTCCCCGATATATTTATGCCTGTCGCTCCACTCCAATTATCTATGTCGAGAGCCACGCCGTAATCGGTTACTGATGTTCCTAAAATTGGAATGTTGTTTGTAGCCGCGGCTGCCGCTTGCAAGGGTGCCGTGGCGTTCGCGAGAATAAGGTCGTCGTTATTCGCCACAAATTGGTTTATAATTGTCGCGCAGTTAGCTGAATCGCCCTGAGCGTTTTGAATGTCAAATGAGACTTTATCGCCGAGAGCTTCGGTTAAAGCATCCTGAAAGCCTTTTGTAGCTGAATCGAGAGCCTCGTGCTGAACAAGCTGACAAATTCCAATATTATATTTTTTGTCAGCCGAAACCGAATCAGGGGTTGAATCATTAGTTGATGAATTGCCACAGCCTGTAAACGCTAAAGTCATGGACAGCATAATTAAAGATGATAATATTTTTTTCATATTTTATCTCCTATCTTAAAATTTTTGCAAAAATTGACGTAAGCATAGTAAAGTCAATTTTTGAGGAAACACCGATTAATTTATTTTTTATAAGTCAGAGTTTTTGTTTATTACATAAGTGTGGTTGTTTGTAAAATAGTTTGGTTCTATTTGTTATATATAATCCGCTGAGATTATTGTTTCTTTTAAGAAATTTTTATGTGAGTTTTGGTAAAATTAAGGGATTTTTTTATTAGACAGATAAAAATCACCAAAATATACAGGCCATTAGCGAACATGTGTTCATATAATATATATGGCTAAAGCGGACGCACTCGGTATGGACGGCAATTAAATATCACCGTCCATATTTAAATAAAAAATTTTAAAATAAAATGTATTTTAATGAATTAATCAGAGTTTCAGCATACTTTAAATTTATCAGTTTAATTTAATAATGTCAATATATTTTGATGATATTTTTTGATGAAAGTTTTTTTATTATTTAGCAGTATGACGTATTTATAATTTTTTTAGACATTTTTAAATTAAAAAATAATTATATATTTTTGGAAAAATTTGTTGTTTGCGCTGTTTTAATAATTATTGGATGGTTTTAAGATAGATTTTGTCATAACTTCACACTTATTTTGGGATAAAGTTGATTTTTACTGTATTTAGGTTTTTAATATAATATTAATATCACCGTTTTTATAGACAATAATATTATCAATAATCTGTTTAAGAAAGTGATTATCAAAAATGTCTAATGAAAGAAGAGTCTCGGTGTCTTTGCAGTATTTTTTTATAATCCTGTCTATATTTTCTGTTTCTTGATTATTTTTTGTTATTAGAGCTAATTTATTCTCAATAGAGCGAATATTAATATTAAGCTCGGTTGTACGTTCCTTGAGTTCATCTATTGTTATTGTGTCAGTCTCAAACATTTCAGTTTGTTTTCGTTTGGCTTTTCTCAATTTTTCAAGTTCTGCTTTAAGCTCATTTTTATCTGAGGGTGAACATATTTTAGAAAATTGTTTTTTTACAAGTTTTGTTGTTTCCAATTTAATTGTATTTTGTGAGTTAAGCAGGTTTATTAAAAAATTTTGTATTGCTTTTATAAGCGCGTTTTCATCTATATATGTGTGATTGTCGCAAAAGTCTTTACCATAGGTATTTCTGCCGCAGCATGTCCATTTTATATAATCTTTTGTTTTAAATTTACGGCGAACCCGTCTGAAACTATACCCGCAACAACCGCATTTTATAAGTGTTGAGAATGGATATTTACAGCTTTGACGTTCAGAGGATATCTTAAACGCCTTTTTCCGAAAAGTCATAATTTCTTGTGTTTTTTTAAAAAGTTCGTCGCTGATTATTTTTAACTCAGGATTTTTATTGATGAACCATTTGTCTCTTGATTTTTTTGTTCTTATTCCAGTCAGAAAATCTTTAACCTCTTCTTTCCCATTTATGACAACGCCTGTGTAAAGAGGATTTCTTAGTATACGTGAAACGGCGTTTTGGCTCCACTTACAGCCCCTTTTTGTTTTTATGCCTTTATCATTGAGAAGTTTCGCTATTTTATTAGCACCATAATTATTCTCGGTATACATTGAGTAGATATGTTTTATAACAGTAGCCTCTGTGTGGTTTATCTCAAGAGTAAAAAGTTTTCCAATTGTTTTATTATAGCCGTATACAATATTAGGGATTTTTCCTTTTTCCGCGTTTTTAGCTTTACCAAATTTGATTCGCTTTGAAATATTAGCGCTTTCTTCTTGAGCTACAAGAGCAAGAATGCCTAATGTAAATTCGCCGTCTTCGGTTGAAAGGCTTGAGTTTACAAAATCACATTTTATTCCCATAGACTTAAGTTCTCTTATGCTGTTTAAAAAATCAACAGCGTTTCGTGAAAAACGGGAGATGTCTTTTACAAAAACTTTCTCAAATTTCCCTTTTTTCGCGTCGCTCATCATTTTATTGAACGCTTTGCGATTTTTAAGCTTTGTACCGCTTATTCCCTCGTCAGCATATATTTCAACGAGTGTATAGTTATTAAGTTTCGTGTAATCCTCGAAAAACTTACGCTGAGTCTCAAGGCTGGCGAGCTGATCCTCTTTTTCTGTGGATACTCTGCAATAGGCTGCCGCTCGTATTTGTTTTGTTAATTCAGACAGGTTGTCCATCCTCCTTTCATTAAGTGTTTTTTATATGTATTCTGAAAGATTTTCTTTCAAACATATTAAAGCTATAATTTTTTTTGTGAGAATTAAAGGCAGTTTTTTGGGGATTTCATTGTTTTCAGCGTTTAAAAAATTTATTTTCATTACAACAGACCTCCTTTGAAAATATATGTTGTTAATATATATTTTTTATTTTAATAAATTATTCGGCTTCGAGTTTTATCTGAAATTGTTTTTTACATTTTATTAATAGATACTAAACATTACAACGCTTTATGAAAAATAAATACGCTGTAGCAAAAATAGATTTCCATTATTTTACAACAGTACACAAAGATATTACAGAACGTCTTTTGAAGATTGACACATCTCTAGCCAATAAGGCGAGGAAAGTTCTTGAGATTAATAAGTCTGAAAGACATATAAGGGGTGGAATGGCAACAAGAAAAAAGTATTTGGGGAAAAAATGATTTTTTAAAGTATTTTTGGTTAGAAATACTCTTTAAATATTAAATTCAAATTAGGTAACTATTTTATTATTTTGCATTAAAAATTTGGTGAATCAATATAACATAAAAAGTAAGTTTGAAAATTTAATTATAATTTTGAATTAATTACTTAAATTATTAGGTAAGTTTATTATGTGAGCTACATTAATTATTATAGAGAAAATGTGTTGTGTTTTTTATCCGCTCAAAGAATATGTGTCTAAAATAAAAAATATTAAGTCAATTTGTTTAATTTATTGATAAAGCGAGCCTATGTTAATATTTAATATAATTACACTGAAGGCCGAAAAATTATATATTAGACGAAATTGTCTTAATATTTTTTGTTATAAAGTTATATTAAAGTATTTTAAAAAGCATAACTCAAGTAGGCGAAATAAAAATTATTTTTATAAAATGTTAGGGAATAAAATTATATGTTGTACGTTGATTGATTAAACGATGATAAAAAAGGTTATATGTATATATTTGATTTTTTTAATTTTTTGTATTTATAATATATTTAATAATTATATTGGTATATCGGGGAAATTTAATATGATTAAGGATTATAGGGACTTATAAAATCCTTAGCGTAAGGCAATAAAAGAATTATTTAAGGAAATGCCACATAAAGAGGAAATAAAAATGATTTTAGTGGCATCGGGCGAATTATCAGTGCTTTTGCTGCGCAAAAGCCGCCCGCACATCCTTGCGGCACCTATTTAGCGGAAGTGTGGGATTTTTAATCCCACTTAAACGAAAAC
>CANOGI010000172.1 GCA_947565475.1 uncultured Eubacteriaceae bacterium | reverse complement strand
AATATGGACTTTGATTTTATATATGAGAAAACAGCACTTTGCTATTACAATCAGAAAATCTATTGATCTAGTAGTATTAATAAAAATGCTACTATAGTTAAAGAACTTTAAGACACTTAAAAAGAGTGTCATTAAAATTGTTGTATTTTGGAAGAATTTTTTTAGCTGATTTTTTTAACCATGACCAAAATTTTTCAATTGAATTGAGCTGGCAAAGATATCAAACTATATCTATACTTTTATGTGGTACAAAGCAAATGTTTCTTACGGTGAAAAGACTCATTGTCCATTACAATTACTATATTTTTATGTAGTGACAGCAAATGTTTCTTTTTAAATTATAACTCAGAAAGTTCACTGCTTATAGTTTCGTTGTACTTAAGTGGTTCAATAATTCTCTTACTAAGTTTAGCCGCAATAATTCCCACTTGTTTGTACTTATGTCCACTGATAAATCCTGGTATACTTTTTCATTTTAGAGTATACCCATATTCTCTATAAATATATGTATTTATTCCCGTTTCATAACATTAGGTTATTCTTTCTTTAGATATGCTCTCAATTCTTTTCAGATATTCTTTTACCTTTTCCTTATTTTGTTCTTTATAACACGTGCTCCATTTTTTCGTGTGATTTTCAATTATTTGAGTGCCTTATTTACTGCTTTCTGCGTACACTTGAACTCTTATGCTATTTTTTTGATATGCGTCTGGATGCTTTATTTTTGCTGTTTTTAAATTTAATAGTTTTTCTGTCATTTTTCTTTGTTTGAGATTTGTTATATTTAAATTTTTTTGTGTTATAATTTTTTATTTAGTTATGGTAATTTCTTATTGGTAATGTTTTTTGTGCTTACAAAGCATTATATTTGCGATTAGTATGATTTTTTTATTATATTTTTTTGTGCGTTCAACTTTAAATAATTAAAATAAGTACTTGTATAAATATAGAATATATTATAAAATATAAATAATGACGAATATTTTTTAGATAAATACTTAGTTAATAATTTTTTATTAATTTTTAAATTAAGAATAAATAATTTTTTGTAAAGAATATAGGGAAAAGCAAACAGTAGTAAAGATTTAAATAACTATATTAAGTAAATTTTTGCTTATAAAAAAGGCCTACTGCTAAGAAGAACAGAGGTCATAAGAAAATATAAAAAAGGTGTTTAGGTAGTCATTTTAAAGGTTTTAGGATAACGATAAAAATGCCCCTATTTAGCGGCGATAGATGGTTAATAGAAAGACAATAATCATCAGGTAATGTAATATATTTGGTATAGCTGTTTGTTTTTCTGCCGTTATTCCAATTTTTATTGCCACAAAGACAACGGTCTGATTTTGAATATTTAAATGGGCAACAATATTTTTGACAATTTTTCATCTAATTGGAAAACTTAATGTATTTATGTGCTTTAAACCTCACTTTGTTGCTTAGAGGATCAGAGTAAAGTATTTTATTATTTTTAGTATTTCTTTTATTGAGATGGGTAAAACAATCTCAATAATATGTTTCCTTTGTGGTATGGTAGATTTCTTTTACATCATAGCTTTTGTCTGCTAAAAAGAATATACATTAATGTATAGAAAGTTATTGGTTTGACTTAAAATTTTTAAAACAATAAATTATCTGCGATTTTTGTTGCAGTAGCAAGCTCAAAACTGCTAAGTTTTTAATATAACCAACCAAAATATGATTTTGTGCCCCAAATAATAATTGAACTTTCGCTCATTAATTTGATTTGATGAAGAATAAATACCTAAAATATAATTTTTATCAGATTTAGAATGTTTATCTTTTTGAAAATTTATTTTTATCAAAAGAATTGAGATTGTTTTGCTATGTACTCCAATAATGGAAGTAGAGTCCGAAACAATAAAATGGAGATTAGTAATATATAAGACTGCATAAGCCTTTACGGTAATCTATAGTTAATAGTGATAACAACTTAAAAAACATCTTGAGCAATGTCAACTAATTACGATAATTTTGGTATTTTGCTCAAGACTATAACGAAATATGGTTTGGAGGTGTATAATTAAATGTCCGAGGAAAATAAAGAGGGGCGGGATTTTTTTGAGTTTGTGGCTTCATCTCCGAGTCTTAGAGATAAAATTCATATTGACATAAAAAATACTACGGATATTATATATTGGCATATTAAATTTAATATACCTTTAGATGAAGCCTCAGTTTCTGAAAAAACCACTGGCGTTACAGATACCCAAGGATATATATTGAGTACTGAAATTAAATATAGCCAAAAATCAAATCTTATAAGTATAAGGCCTTTGGAACCATATGTTCAAAATGAGTATTACATATTAAGTATTTCTAAAACGGTAAGATCCGCGAATCTTCAAAATTTAAAAAATGATATACACATATTGTTTAAGCTTAAAAATAATGTTATTTCTGAATATAAAATACTTCCCCCGAATGTTACAGTTCCTAAGCCTAAAAAAAAGCCTAAATCGGCTCAAAGTCCTAAGTCAAAAGTATATTCGTTTGATAAATATAAAGATGGTGAACAGGGAGATAATCTGCCTTCCGCGAGTATTTTTATAAATCCTATTATAGGAACTATAGGTATATTTTCTTTTATAGGAAGTATTGTTATGAATAATTGGGTTTTTATGGCTATAAGTGGTGTTATCGCAGGAATAGGCGTTTTACATATTATTAAACAGGTTATAAACAAAAAATTTAGGTCTAATTTTATTTATAACAGGGGGGTAAGATGCTTTAAAAAAGAGAAGTATGAGAAAGCTGATAGATTTTTTTCAAGAGCTCTTGAGCTTAACTCTGAAAATGAATATGCTGAATACGCTAAAAATAAAGTTTTTTATTATTTATAATTTTATTAATGTATATTCTATTTTAAGACTATAATAATAGAAAATTTTAAAATGAGGTTTTTTATGTATAATTTTAATGATATAAAAGGCAATGAACAGATTATTAAAAACTTTAAATCAATTATTTTTAATAATAAAATATCTCACGCTTATATAATTGACGCTCCTAAAGGAGCAGGGAAAAAACTTATGGCGAATTCTTTCGCTAAAGCTATTCAATGCGAGAATTCAAGAAACGTAAATTCGGCAACTTATGTAAATTCTTGCGGAGATTGTGTGTCTTGCGGAACTTTTGACAGTGGAAATCATACAGACGTTATATACGTAAACTCCTTGAAGGGCAAAAGTATCGGCGTTGATGAGATACGAGAGCAAATAGGAAAAAATATAGGATTGAAACCCTATAAATATAAGTATAAAATATTTATTGTGAACAACGCGGATACTATGACAATTCAGGCTCAGAACGCTCTTTTGAAAACTATTGAGGAACCTCCAGAATATGGTGTTTTTATACTTATTTCTGAAAATTACAATAAATTTTTACCTACAATTTTGTCAAGATGTGTTATTTTTAAATTGAAAATGTTAAATTTTGATATTGTATTTGAATATATAAAAAATAATATTGATGTTTCTACTGAGGAAGCTTTTTTATACGCTTCTTATGCTCAGGGGAATATTGGTAAGGCTCTTGAGATGGCTTCTTCGGAAAATTTTGTTAAAATTAGAAATTTTGTAATTGATTTTATAAATAGGTTTTATGAAATGGATATTATTGATATTTTTTCCGAAGCTTCAGTTTTTGAGGAATATAAAGAAGACATTGACACAATTATGGATATTTTATATTTGTGTTATAGGGATATGATTGTTTTAAAATGTTTTTCGGATTATCAAAAATTTATTATTCAGAAAGACAAAGAAAGCGAGCTTAAAAGAAACGTTAAAAATTTTTCTTTGGAACAATTATTTTGTGGAACCAAAGCTATATATTCAGCGAAAATTCAGTTTAAGCAAAACACGAATTTTCATATGACGGTGGGGAACTTATTTTTAAGGCTTAAGGAGAAAAGATAGAATGATTGAGATAGTTGGCGTTAGATTTAAAAAAGTAGGAAAAATATATTATTTTGACCCGGGTGATTTGAATATAGAAAAAGGTACCGCCGTTATAGTTGAGACGGTTAGAGGTATTGAGTACGGAACGGTTGAGATAGGAAACAGAAATATTGACGAGGCGGGTATTATTCAGCCTTTAAAAAAAGTTATTCGTATAGCTACAAATGAAGATAAAGAAAAACACATTGAGAATAAAAACAAGGAAAAAGAAGCTTTTGATATTTGTATTGAAAAAATAAAAAAACATAAGCTTGGAATGAAATTGATAGATGTTGAGTTGACTTTTGACCTTAATAAAATAATATTTTATTTCACCGCCGAAGGCAGGGTTGACTTTCGAGAACTTGTCAAAGAACTCGCCTCCGTGTTTAGAACAAGAATAGAGTTAAGGCAAATAGGTGTTAGGGACGAGGCCAAAATGTTAAACGGAATAGGAATTTGTGGAAGAACTCTATGTTGTTCCACGTTTTTAGGTGATTTTACCCCTGTGTCAATAAAGATGGCTAAGGATCAAAATTTATCCCTAAATCCAACAAAAATTTCGGGAATCTGCGGACGCCTTATGTGTTGTTTGAAATATGAGGAAGACACTTATGAGGAACTTAATAAAAATCTTCCGCGAGAGGGTGATATAATCCATACTTCCGCGGGCGACGGGGAAGTACTCTCTGTTAATATTTTAAGGCAAACAGTTAAGGCTGCTGTCAGAAAAAATCCTCAGGATACCCCGACAGTAGGAGTCTTTGTGGTAGATGAAATTAAAATTATTAAAAGAAGAGTTATAAAAGATGATGAGAAAATCGATAGAGATGATGAGTTAAAGGATATTTTGGATTAATGAAAAATAATGTTTTTATTAAAGAGAACGAACGGATCGATGAT
>CANOGI010000171.1 GCA_947565475.1 uncultured Eubacteriaceae bacterium | reverse complement strand
TACATAAGCCAATAATTATTATATCTTCAAGTTTATGTCGGATATTTCCATACACTGTTCTTCTTGGGTCATTTATGTTTTTTATCTCTTCTTTTTACTTTTCTATTTTCATTTTATATTATTTTTTTAAAAGTAAATGCTGTTGCCCTGACTAATATAGTCAATTATAGTTAAAGTACTTGAAAACAAATTAAAAATAAAGTATAATAAAAATATAAGTTATCCGGAGAAATATAGAAAAAGAGTAATTGAATATAGAGAAGAATGACACACAATTTGGAAGAAATACATAATGTATTTAAGGCAGCAATATCGACTATATGTGAATAGGAGAGACAATTCAGAAAAGAAAGAAATGTATACTCAAACCACTTGAAAGATGAACAAGTTCGACGGTTTAAAATCTTTTTTGCCACGTTAACGTCAATCGGCAAAAGTTTCTAACTCCGCTCTCTTTCCGCTGTCTTGCAAAAATAATTTTAATTTCGCCTCCTTTTTCCTATTTTCAAGTAGTTTGATTATACAGCAAAAAATTCCCAAAAGTCCGTTTAAGAAAATTGACCTGGAAAAATTAAAAGAGTGTATCGAAAAGCATCCGCATCCAGACGCATATAAAAGGAAATAGCGCAAAAGCTTAAAAGTACGCAAAAAATGGTAGGTAAAGACTGAAACGATTGAAAATCTCACACGAAAAAAAGAGCAAATGTTATAAAAAACAAAATTAGGAAAAAGTAAAGGAATATCTGAAAAGAATTGAAGAGATATCAAGGAAAATATAGCTTGTGTTGATGAAACGGGAACAAATACATATATTTACAGAGAATATGGATATGCCTTGAAAGGAAAAATATACTGAGATTTATAAGCGGACACAAGTGCAAACGAGTGGGAATTGTTGCGGCTAAACTTGGTAAAAAAATGCTTGAACCCCTTGAGTACAGCGGAACTATGAGCAAAAGTTAACTATTTGAATTGTGGTTTGAGAAGAAACTTTTGCCGTCACTGCCTAAAAATGTAGTAATTGTAATGGATAATATGTCTTTTCACCGTAAGAAACATTTGCTTTGTACCGCACAAAAATATGGATATAGTTTGATATTTTGCCGCTTTACTCACCTGAGCTCAATCTGATTGAAAAATTTTGGTCATTGTTAAAAAGGCGACTTCAAAAAATTTTTCCAAAATACAATAATTTTGATGACGCTCTTTTTAAGTATTTTAAAGTTCTTTAGCTATAATAGAAACATCACAAATAAAAGATAAAAGCTGTAAAATAAATACTGTGAAAATATAAGTAATAAAAATTTAGTAAGAACTGTATTTATAAGAATATAAAATAATTTTTAAAATTTGAAAGGTTATAATAACAAATGCAAATAGATAAAAAATCAAATAAACCAATTTATTTACAAATATATGATAATATTGTTGATGAAATAAAAAATGGCTATCTCATTCCATTTGAGAAACTGATTTCAAGAAGAAAACTCTCAAATCAACTTAATGTTTCGCCACAGACCGTTGAAAACGCATATCAAAAACTCATTTCAGATGGATATGTCTTCTCAAAACAGGGAAGCGGATATTTTGTTTCTTCAGAAAGAGTTTGGGACGAAGAACAACAAAAAATGAAAAGCAGAATATATAATTTTAGTACTAATGGAGTGGAAACCTCAAAGTTACCTTTTCAGGAATGGGCAAAGCTTCTAAGAGCGACTGTTAGGGAAGACGCAGGACTTTTCCAGCATGGTGAAAAAGCAGGAGACTGGTGTTTAAGAAAAAGTATAAGAAGATTACTTTTCAGAACCCAAAATATAAAATGTAAAACTGAACAAATAATCATAGGCCCGGGATATGAGGATCTTTTAAGAGAAATTTTCAACTTATTTGGTCCTGAGAAAAAGGTAATTATGAATAATTATTATAACTACCGAGCAAGAGCGGCAGCGATTTATATGGTAAATGAAATTGAGTATGTAACAAATGATAAAAATGGGATAAATATTGGGGAACTTAATAACTTTGACGATGGAATTCTATATCAGGAACCAACTCATGATTTACCTATGGCGGTTACTCTTTCCGAAAAAAAAAGAAATGATTTAATTAACTGGGCAAAAGAAAAAGAAGGCCGGTATATTATTGAGGACGCCAGTGACAATGATTTTCAGTATGGTAAAAATGAAAAGACACTTTGGGAACTTTCAGGTGGCAAAAAAGTTATTTACATTGGAAACTTTTCAATGACTATCGCCCCATCCATGAAAATCGGATACATTGTAGCTCCTGAGGAAATAATAAAATGGTGGTTTAACAAAAAAATGTTTTACCTCAATAGAGTTTCAAGAATTGAACAAGTTACTTTATCAAAGTTTATTGATTTAGGCTATTACGAAAAACATATTAATTACATGTGTGAGGTTTATAAGGAAAAAACGAGAGTGGTAAAGGAAACCGTATTTAATTCCCCTTTAGGCAAAAAAACCGAAATTACAGGAGATACGGCAGGTATGTACTGTAATATGTTTTTTGATATATCATTGCCAGAAAATGAGGCCAGAGAACTATGCATAAAAAATGGAATTAAAATAAGCGCTCTTACTACTTGTATTGAAGATACCTCAAAAGCGACATTACCTGAAAATACTTATAATATAGGATATGGAGAGCTTAAAATTTCTCAAATAAAAGACGGATTAAATTTGCTTGCGAAAGTCTGGAGAAAATATTTATAATTGGCACAGTAGTTTTTTTAAAAATTGGCACTATCAAAAATATTTTCACTGATTTATAATGTGAGTATAGAAAAGTTATAGCTTTTATCATAAAAATTAAAAATATACTGTACAAAACGAACAATTTATTTGGTAAAAAATATATTTTTCTATGCAAATATATAAAGGAGTGTGATAATATGATTTTAAAAAAACTTACGGCATCTTTAATATCCTTTATGATAGTAATTACCTCAACGATACCACCAACATTTATTTTCGCTGATGAAACAACAGTCGATAAAGTCTACACTGTTGGTATTGGAGAGGGAAAGTATTCGACAATTAATGATGCTTTGGCTCAAATTAAAACCTCTCCCACGAATGAGGAAAACCGAGTTTATATCAATATAGACCCAGGAAATTATGAGGAACAGGTTATATTCGACAATATGAAATATATAACCTTGCGTAAGACACCAGGAACTATAGGAACTGTAAACTTGTATTGGTATTACTGCACAGGTTACGCTTACTCAAACTGTGACCTTGATGGAAAATATAACCCTAATATTGACTGGGCAGATGACAGAACATGGAACGGTTATAATGAGGACGATGAGAAATTTATCAAATATGAAATTGGACAGGTTTTAAAAGGAAAAGTAACTGATGAAACAGGAAAAGTCATAGAAGAAAACAGAAATATTGAAAAAATATCTTATTATGATAAAAATGGAGTCGCGCATAGAGATCAGCCTGTTAAAAAAACCTATCTCGGTTCCGGATTTCCTCTTGACGGAATGGCACCTTTATGTGTTAAAGCTAATTGTACAGATATAATCATTGAGGATTTACATATTGTAAACAGCGTCCCCGTTATGGTTACACCGAAAGAAAAAGAGGCACATATTACCCCAGAGGATAACCCTGATAAAAAGTGGAAAAAGCCCATACGTGATAATCTCACGATTTGCTCTGAAGACACGCCAGAAGAAATTGTGACAAATATTAATACGACAATTCAATATAATGCCAGTCAAAGCGCTTATATTGTGAGAAGTTCCAAATATAATGAACGTGGTCATGCCATTTCCATAAATGGAGACAGGTGTATTTTGAGAAATGTTTATGCGAGAGGCAATCAAGACTCAGTTTATATAGGCTCTGGAAGAATATATTTTGAGGACTGTGATTTAATTGGCGGAACAGATTATATTTATGGGGGAGCAGCGGCGGTATTCAATAACTGTAAACTTGGTCTTGAGGGAATGTCTGACAATCCCACTTATGGTTCACCTATTACGGCGGCAGAAACTTACGCTGATAATCCTTATGGATATCTATTCTATAATTGTGAGATTTATAACAACAGACCGAATAATACGTCTGAAAGTACTTTTGGACGTCCATGGCATATTGACCCACAAGTAACGTTTTTTAATACAATTATCGACGATAACGCTACAACAGGAAAAAGTCCTATGAAAATCAGCGCCATAGGCTGGGATGATATGGGCGAACTAAAAAAAGACGGAGTTCGTTTTTATGAGTATAACACAATAAATAAAAGTGACGGAAAACGTGTTGATACCACTAAGAGACCAATAAGCACAAGAGGCATGGGTACTCTTCTTGACGATTGGCAGATTCTTGAGTTTAATCCTGTTAATTATTTCAAGGGAAGAAAAATTGGAAATAATATATATACAGGTGATTGGGACCCAATGAATTTTGGTGATAAAATCACTGACGTTGAAGAAGCTATTAAAAATATAAACATCAATGTCCCTGAGGGTAATGAAACAAAAATTCAGCTTCCAACACCTGAAAACAACAACTTAGAATACAAGTGGGAAAGCGCTTCGCCTAACGCCATTATATCAAATGATGGAACAAGTATGGAGATTATTCGCCCCGCTTTGGGAGAAACAGCTATTACCGCTAAAATTACTCTTTATGTGAGAAATAAAACAACTTTAAAAACAGCGGAAGCTGGTTTAGGGAATAAAAGAGATATTGAATTTACTATTGCGGCTACAACCGACACTACAAATATATTTAATATTCCTGTTACTATTAAACAAAGCGTTATTTCCAATTCAGAACATAATTACACAGTTTCTGTTACTAAATGAACCGACCCCCAAAAGTTAGACCAAAATCTAACGATTGGGAGGTCGGTTT
>CANOGI010000170.1 GCA_947565475.1 uncultured Eubacteriaceae bacterium | reverse complement strand
TCGCACCGGTTTTTGGTGCGAAAAAAACATGGCTGGTTCCCTCCTTAAACAATTTGTAGGAAATGGGTATATTTCCTGCAAAAGGGGATGTGAAAAATTCATTTTTTTACACCCTCTTTTTTTATTCTTCTAAATTCTTATGTATGTAGGCTGAACATTTTGAGTTTTGGGTTAAGGCATCATACGCACTAACTTAACGTGAGCTGATGAAAAATTATAGCTTATATACCCATTTCAAGACATTTTTTCAAATACCTATAAAATCAGCTATTGGGTTTGATTCAATAAATTTATGAAATATCAAATTTTTATAATTTCATTATTTTTCTAAGATTTTAATATACTCTATAAAACCTTATAATTAAGGTGAATTCGCAGAAATTTATAGTTAATGGAACCTTTTTCTATTAAAAAAGATTCCAAACCTCCAAAAATGCTCTTTAAAAATAAAAACCTTGAGGCTCTGCCTCAAACTCCGCAAACTGGTCAGTGCTTTTGGCTCTGCCAACAGTCGGCTTACGCCGCCCGCACTTCTTGGCTTCACCTATTAAAAAAAAGTTTCATAAACTTCTGAGCAAAACTACGTTTTGCTGTTATTTTTCATCGAACTTACGTTAGAATTACAGTATTTTCTAATCGAACTCACGTTAATTCAAATTAATTATTTTTTAAAAACAAAAAAATAAGCGAAAATAATTTTTTGATAAACAATATAAAAAATTTATCGAAAAATCTCGCTTATTTTATGTCATGTTAGTTCAATACCATTCATTATACTGAAAATAATAATTAAACCAAAAATCAGTCATCGCCTCTTAACAAATTTTCAGCGTAATCTTTTAGATTCTCAAAAGTACTAACTCCTGACGAGCGTGAAAAAATCTGTTGACGTACATAGTCCGGCAACGAATTAAAATATTTTTTAGCATTTACGTCAGCGTTTATAAGTTCTGAAAGATTTGAATACTTCATTTAAAGGACCACCTCATAAATTATAGTTATAAGAACTTTAAGCATAAATAAAAAATTTTAAATAAAATATTTTTTTACTTATTCACAGATTGGTTCTTATAATTATAATTGCCAAAAAACACTTGCTTTATACCAATTAAAAATAGAAAAATATATTTTTCATAAAAATATTTAAAATCATTTAATAAGTTTTCTCCAGTCAAGGTCTCCCCTATCAAGAGCAAGAAGAAGCGCTTCAGCGGTAGCGAGATTACTCGCTAAAGGAATGTTATGAATGTCACAAAGCCTTAAAACCCCATTAATATCTGGTTCATAATTTTTAGCCGATACAGGATCTCTTAAAAAAATAACGAGGTCAATATCGTTATTAGCGATTTGAGACCCAAGCTGTTGTTCACCTCCAAGGTGACCAGCAAGATACTTATGTACCGATAAATTTGACGTCTCCTCAACGAGAAGCCCCGTCGTCTCCGTAGCGTAAATTTCATGTTTACTTAAAATATGTCTATAAGCAATACAAAGGTTTTCCATAAGAACCTTTTTATTATCGTGCGCAACTAAAGCAATATTCAAAAAACTCACCTCTCAAACATTGATTTTGGTTTTCTTAAACCAACATTTATAACAAGCCCAACAGCTATCATATTTACCAACATTGAACTGCCGCCATAACTTAAAAAAGGAAACGGCATTCCTGTATTTGGTAAAAGACCCGTCGCGACACCAACATTTACCAAAACCTGAAAAGCTAACATACCAGCAACACCAGAAACAATAAGTTTGCCCATATTATCAATCGCCCTGTTAGCAATAAGAAGACATCTTAAAATAATTAAAAGCATAAGAGCGAGAACGCTTATACAGCCTATAAAACCAAATTCCTCGCCCACAACTGAAAAAATAAAATCGTTATGAGACTCTGGAAGATATTTAAGCTGATTTATCGTCCCCTGATAAAGGCCCTTTCCATTAAGCGCGCCTGAACCTATCGCCCAAATAGAGTGTTTTGTTTGATAATAGAGAGGGTCTGACTCCTCAGGATTTATCGCCGATAATATCCTATTTATATGATAATCATTAAGGAACAGCTTTAAAATACTATGATTTTCACTAAAAAGGTCAATTAAAAATATTGCGCCTATAGACGCTACAATAGCGAGAGCGATAAAAATATATTTTTTATTGATGTTTCCTACAAAAAGAATAACAATCATAATAGCCAAAGTAACAAGACTCGCCGACAGAGATGGCTGAGCTTTTATAAGCGCCGTCGGTATAATAGTAGTAATAAAAATAATACTCAGTGTTTTAAATTTATTAATTTCCTCTTGATTTTTATCAACATATTTCGCCAAAAATAAAATCATAAATATTTTTGAAAATTCTGACGGCTGAATACCTAAAATCCAACGATTAACACCATTTCCGCTTCCAAGGAAAAGTACGGCAACTAAAAGAATAATATTAACAATATACATAGGTATATAAAATTTACATATAAAATGATAATCAATAAAAGCGGCGGCAAACATAAAAAATATGCCAATGATAAACCACATTATCTGACTCTCAAATTCACCTGTTCCCTCCGACACATTTATCTTTGTGGCGCTTCCTATAATAATAATTCCAAAAATAGCTATCGCGAAAACAAGAAAAATCAAAATAAAATCTATTAATAACAAATTTTTTTTTAAAATCATAAAAAAACTACTCCTCTTTTTAAGAGAATTTCAACTAATAATTTAATTATCCAGCTTTAGATATAGTAACTAACGTTTTTAATAACTCCTAAATAATAAGAGAGATAATAAATATATAGCTAAACAGTAAATATATTTTTTAATTAATTTTATTTTTACAATTGAACCTTTCTCATACTTTTAATTGGAATATTCGCGTAAAGCATAGGAACACTTCCATTTGTACCGTCCGTCTCTGTTTGAGTTATCTGAATATCCAATTCCTCTTCATCAATTTCCATATAATTTGAAATAACACGAATTATATCAGTTTTAAGCATTTCAAGCACCTGCGTTGAACAATTTACTCTATCATGAATTAAAACAAGCTTAAGCCGGTCTTTAGCGACGTCTTTTGATGAAGGTTTACGTGAAAAGAAACTAAATAAGTCCATTTATAGTACCCCCCTTATGATTAATTGCCTGATTTAAAAAGCTTTTTAATTTTATTCAAAATACCCTTATCAACATCTAAATCCATTAAAGGAACGTTATTACCTAAAATCCTTTGAGTTATATTTCTATAAGCTTCCCCGGCTTTTGACAAAGAATCAGTTACAGAGGGCTCCCCTTTATTCGCTGAAATAACAATACTCTCATCATCAGGAACAATTCCTAAAATATCAATGGCAAGTATTTCTGTAACGTCATCCATTGCCATCATATCTCCCCTTTTAACCATATCAACCCTTATCCTATTTAAAATAAGCATTGGATTTTTGAGCTCGTTTGCCTCTAAAAGACCTATTATTCTATCAGCGTCGCGAACAGCGGAAACCTCGGGAGTAGTAACCACAATAGCTTTATCGGCACCCGCTATAGCGTTTTTAAAACCTTGCTCAATACCAGCGGGGCAATCTATAATTATGTACTCAAACTCTTCTTTTAAAGACTCACAAAGTTTATTCATCTGCTCAGGGCTTACCGCGTCTTTATCTCTTGTTTGAGCGGCAGGCATAAGAAAAAGGTTTTCATATCTTTTATCACGTATAAGAGCTTGTTTTAATCGACAATTTCCCTCAATAACATCAATAAGGTCATAAACTATACGATTTTCAAGACCCATAATAACATCAAGATTTCTAAGTCCTATATCAGCGTCTATCATAACAACTTTCTTGCCTTCCATAGCGAGACCTGTCCCAAGATTAGCGGAAGTGGTAGTCTTGCCTACACCGCCCTTACCTGATGTAATAACTATAACTTCACTCATTTGTTTTCCTCCTAAACATTTGTAAAAATAATACTTTGAGATAAAATTTTACAAATAATATTAAATTAGCTTTCTCAAAATAACTTTTCTTAAACTTAATATTATATTATTCTCTCTTATATATAATAACAGAAATAAACTGATATTGCACTAATTTCTTTAAGCAAATTATTACAAATTTATGGTTAAGCATAAATTTTTTACATAAAAAGATAAAAAAATAGACAAAATATAAGTAAAAAATAAATATAAATTATCGAAAATTGAAACTGACCTTATAGCAAAACCTTTTCTATAACTTGATAATTAAAACTTATAGATATCATAAAGCCACCAGCACAAACACTTAAATGATAATATTGTCGCTAAATACAACCATTTTCCACTTGAAACTATACCGTTTATATGATTTACAAATCTATTTAATATATAATTTTAAAAACCATATTATTGCAAAATCGACTTTTTATATCTTTATAAAAGAATAAATTTATCAAAAATTCATCAATGATTCCACATAAATCTCTCCATTTTTAGCGAAAGCACATTCTGGAAAAGTTTTTGCCATTTTATCTTTTTGAGGAAAATATGTAACAATGTCCGCTATTCTAAGCTGAGTAGGCCTCAAATCAAGTCCTATGACAAAACAATCCGAGTAACCTATACATCCAGCATGAACAAGCCCCTTTACCGAACCTAAAATTATAACATTTCCTTCCGCTATAACCTCGCCTCCAGGATTAACATCTCCAATAACAATAATACTTCCCTTAAATTTAAGAGATTGCCCGCTTCTCACAGACCCTTTGTGAAAAGAAGTTATATTTTCAAACGCTGAAAAAATGGCTTTCGCGTTAAATTTTTCGGCTTTATCTCCATTTTTATCTAAAAGAATATTAATATTATCAATCTTTGAGAGCTTTTGTTGTTTAACAAGAAAAGTATTTTCATCTTTATCATGAACAAAAGATATATTA
>CANOGI010000169.1 GCA_947565475.1 uncultured Eubacteriaceae bacterium | reverse complement strand
CGTTAGGATTGCCATATACATAGTTTCCGCTAATGTAGTAATTACCTTTGCATTCATTGGGATATTTATTTTCAAACTGGAAAATACGACTTCTGATAGAGCTTTTTGTTGAAGCGCCGTAGTTGTAATAGTTGCTTACATAGTTTACATTTGTGGGATTTTGGCTTTTATTGTGCATCGAGTAAGGTTCGCCGCCGTAAGCGGAATTAGTCTGCCCCCAGTCATAAATAATATTGTTTATGACCTCTGTTCCGTTCATTTCTCTGTCAAGTCGAGGGCTTCTGCTGTCATGGTGGGCAAGAAGATTGTGATGGTAACTTGCCACGTCGGCACCAAAAATAGCTCCATAGCCGTGAGCACCCTTAAAGTGGCTACTCATTCTTAAACTTTCACTTGAGATGCTATTTGAAACGGTATAGTATGAACCATGCGGTTTACCCTCAGACTCTTTGACAGACTCGTAAGAACCCGCGTATAAAGTAAGAAGTTCGTCCACACCCCACGAAACGCTACAATGGTCGAAAACTATTCTTGTTGCGAACTGTCCTCCAAGACCGTCTGGTTCGTCCCCACTTTTATCTGTCGGACGTACTTTTAAATATCGGATTATAACATCTTTCGCTCCGTTTTCAAGCTGCACATCATAGTTTGTAATTGTAATGCCCTCACCAGGCGCGGTCTGTGCCAGAATTGTTGTATTGCTTGGAATACGAAGAGTGCTGTTTAGTTTTATTACTCCATCTAAATCGAACACAACAATTCTGCCTTCTTTTGATAGAGCGTTTCTTAAAGAACCTTCGCTGCCATCGTCTTTTAAATTAGTTACGTGATATATTTCAATATTTTGGCTGCCTCTTGCTCCTTTTGAGTATTTTCCTCCGCCTTCTACTCCGGGAAATGCAAGGACGTTTTCCGAAACAATCTCATTAGCGGAAATTCCTGCAGGGAAAAGCGAAAATGTCATCATGAGAGAAATAATTAACGCTGTGATTTTTTTAAATTTACTCATTTTATCACTCCTTTAGATATTTTAATATATGTTTTCGTGAGTCTTTATTTAGATAATTTTAATATTAAACACAATTTGCGTTATCCAAAAATTAAAAAATGATTTTTATTATAAAATTTTAATTTTATAGGAATTTTTATAAAGTCAGATTTTAAGTGGTGCTTAATATGAAATATAAGTTTTAGACGCACTCTTATTGAACAAGTAAAATTATAACATATTTGTGTAATAATTTCAATTAATTTATGTTTTACATTTTAAAGAGAATTTTATAAAAAATTGGATATTATCTATTATTTGTTAAGTGTTTATTTATAGAAGGAAAGTTTTAGATTATATGTGAGAAATTAAGGTATATAGAAAAAATTATGAAAGCGCCGCGCAAAGAGGAAATAAAAATAATTTATTATAAACGTTCTATAAATAATTGACAAAGGGTCACCACTCTAACATATAGTAATATTAGGGCGTGTTTATAAATTCATTTGATTATAAAAAAATATTTAAATTTATAATAGCTTTGTTATCTAAAAATGTAGATAAAATTTAAAAAATATTTTGAGTTTTAATAAATACCAAGTAAAGCGTGTTTGAAAATTAAAAGTATACAGAAGAGATTGTAAAGAATATAAAGAAACTAATAGAAATTGCTATTTATTTGAATAGCTTTTACTTTTCACAAGCAATGTGTTGTATTTAGGTGTGGAAATATCATAAGAACGCGTCAAAAAATTAAATCAGATGCTTTGAGATTTTATCTTTTGATTATTTCGTTGGGCAATACATCTGTATTTTTTTGAATACTTTTTAATAAAAAAATATTTCTATAATTCGGGGAAGACATATTATTTATGTTGTTTTAAAAATTTATATATAGTTTTCAAACTATTATAGTCAAACCACTTGAAAGCAAGTAAAAGGAGGCGAGATTAAAATTATTTTTACAAGGCAACAAAAGGAGAGCATAGTTAGGAGCCTATGCCGACTGACACTAATGTGGTAAAAAAGATTTTAAGCCGTCAAACTTATTTATTTTTCAAGTTGATTGACTATATATACAGGAAAGGAGGATTTTTATGCTTAGGGAGAAAGCCTTATATTATTATAACAGAGGATTTAATTGTTCTCAGTGTCTTTTAAAAGCTTGTGAGTCCGTTTATGGGATACCTATCTCAAAACAATCTTTAAAACTTTGCGCCGTTGTGAATAATGGATTTGGTGTGGGGAATATATGCAGCGTGATTGTTTCCGGTATTATGATTTTTGGGTTGCTTTTTGATGAAAATACGGCAAAGAAATGTAGGATGGAATTGTTAAATATTTTAAATGAAAAACATTCCATTAATTGTATGTCTTTAAAAAAAGAATTTAATGATAAAAATTGTGAGAATATTATAGGTGAAATCGCCGATGTTGTGGAAGGAATAATATCAAAAAAATGTTAATATAAATTTAGAATTTTAATATTTATCGTTAATGTATCTAAAAACTAAAATATGTGTAAAAACTAAAAATAATGGTTTTTAGATTGTATTTTAAATTAAAACTTTTGATTATTTCTTACTGAAATGTATTTATGATTTTGCAATATTTTTATAAAAAATATTTATTATTTAAACAATTTTAGCAACTTTTAAAAAGTTTTTCAGATGCGCGTTTATAGTCAAACTACTTGAAAATAGGCAAAAGGGGGCGGGATTAAAATTATTTCTACAAGACAGAAGAAGGCGAGCGTACTTAGGAGCCTATGCCGGCTGACGCTAACGCAGTAAAAAAGATTTTAAGCCGTCAAACTTTTTCATTTTTCAAGCTGATTGACTATAATGAAAAGAATAATAAGTTAAGAAATATAAGAAAGATTGTGTTTTTTATTAATAATTAAGGATAGTTGGTGTTAAACGGTTACTACTTTGTGTAAATATACAAGTTGGTTTGAAAATAGGGGAGAATTGCCTTAAATATGTTTAAAAGAGTAGGAGAGTATGTTTAAAAATAAGTGAGGGGCTATTTAAAAATATTTTTGTAATATTGGTGTTTATATGTATAGGCTATAGAATCGTGATAGGCGCTTTATTTTTCTAAAATAATTTTAACTTTTTCTTGTTTTGGTTTTACTTACTGACTATAAAAGATTTATACACAATAATTTAATAATAAAATTAAAATTAAATTAATACAATTATATATAAGAAAAGTGGAGGTTTCAAAATGAAAATATTTATAGACCCGGGACATGGAGGAGATAATCCCGGAGCGATAGCTGCGTCAGGGCTTGAAGAAGCTACAGTTAATTTAGATGTAGCTTTAAGGCTTGGAAATATTTTGACGCAACGAGGATATGAGGTAAATTATTCCAGAAAAACAAATATAAACGTAAGTCTCGCGGAAAGGGCAAGGCTCGCTAATTTATGGGGAGCTAATTATTTTGTAAGTATACATTGTAATTCTGCGACAAATACATCTTATAACGGAACAGAGTCTTTTTATTATAAAGACAGGACAGTCGCTCAACGTTTTGCCGAAACTGTAAATACCGCTCTTGTAAGGCAGATAGAACTTGTGGATTTAGGGGTGAAAGCGAGGAATTTAGCTGTTTTAAGGCGTACTTTAATGCCTGCTACTTTAGTGGAGCTGGCGTTTTTATCAAACCCAAGAGAAGCCGCTCTACTGGCTACAGAATCTTTTCGTCAAAACTGTGCTATAGGAATAGCGAATGGAATAATTCAGTTTACGAGTTAGATATTGTGTGGAAGTTATTTTATTAATACAAATTATATTAACGTGAGTTCGATGAAAATAACAGTTTATATGGCTATTTCAAGATAGTTTTTCTTATGCTGATAAAAACTATGATTTATCCATATACAATAAATGTCTAAAATATCAGACTTTTTAAAACCTATTATTTTTTTGAGATTTTACGATATTTCAAAAACTTTAGAATTATAATGTTTTCTCATCGAACTTACGTTATATTAATGTTAATAAATTTAAATTATTAGCAATAGTGGTTAAGTATAACATTATATAATTATAAAATAATGTGATTTCGACAGAAAATAAAAAAATAAAAGTCCATAAGTTTCTCAAAGTTAGTCTTTGGTTGATTTTAGTAATGATTTAATTATACCAACTTTGAGAAACTTATGGACTTTTATTTTTTTATTTTCTGTCAAAATCACGTTACTCTAATAAATAATAATTTCCACTTTTTAAATAAATTATAACATAAATATTACAAATAAATAATATGGAGTTAAAAATATTTATACATCTTAAATCTATGCAGAAATGTATAACAAGTATTTTTAAGTGTTAGATATGTTGAAATTAATATCATTATATAATATAATCAAGTTAAAATACTTAATTACTATAAAATTTAACATAAAATACTAATAAATATATTAAATCAGGAGGAATCTTATGGAACTTCGAGTTTTAAACTATTTTCTTATGGCGGCAAGAGAAGAAAATATAACAAAGGCTGCTTTGCATTTACATATTACACAGCCGACTTTATCACGTCAGCTTATGCAGCTTGAAGAAGAATTAGGTGTAAAGCTTTTCAAAAGAAGCAATCACAATATTATATTAACTAATGAAGGTATGCTTTTAAAGAGAAGGGCACAGGAACTTGTTTCACTTGCCGAAAAAACCAAAAATGAATTTAATCGCAGGGAAGATTTAAGCGGGGAAATAGCTATTGGCAGCGGAGAATTTCAAAGTACAAAAATTTTAGCGGAATTAATTGCTTCATTTCAGAAAGAACACCCATTAATAAAATATGAAATCTACAGCGGCAATTCAGATAATATCAAAGAACGTATCGAAATAGGAAATCTTGATTTGGGACTTTTAATGGAACCTGTTGATATTGGAAAATATGAATTTGTCCGTATGCCTATAAAAGAGGAATGGGGTATACT
>CANOGI010000168.1 GCA_947565475.1 uncultured Eubacteriaceae bacterium | reverse complement strand
AAAAAGTACAGACAGGAACGTCCGAAACCATTTGTTTCTCAACAGCGTCTTTAAGCAAAAAAGCTGTATGTTCAACCGTTTCATCATAACTTTCCTCATGAGGCTTACTTACAAGACTCCAGTATTCATATTCTTTAAAACCACCCTGTGAAAAAACAGCGAAACATCCGGGTTTTACCTCAAAAATATTTTTAAAGACACCATTTCCGGCTGACCTTGCCGGCCCTATACCTATAATCTCCCTAAAACTGTTTAAATCCGTTTCCGCTTTAATTTCAGGAAACTTAAATAACGCTTTAATTTCCGAGCCAAAAACAAGGGTATTATCATAAATCGTGTAAAAAAGAGGTTTTATTCCCGAACGGTCACGAAATAGTACCAATCTATTTTCCGCGCCATTCCAAATAGCAAAAGAAAATATACCATTCAACATATCAACACACTTTTCACCATACTCAATATATAAAAATAAAATAACCTCCGTATCAGTGGTTGTTTTAAAAACATATCCTCTTTTTACCAAATCCTTTTTAAGTTCGTCTGTATTATAAATTTCTCCGTTATACACAATAACATAATCGTTTCCATTTATATTTTTAACAATAGGCTGCCGCCCAGTTTTGAGGTCACGTATAGACAATCTGGTATGACTTAATCCAACTGTCTTCGCTATCCATTCCCCTGTCTCATCGTTTCCCCTTCTGGCAATAGCCTCCCGCATATCAATAAGTACGCTGTTCCAATATCCCTCTCTTTGTAAATAATCGGTTTTAAAATTGCAAAACCCCGATATACCGCACATATAAAAAAATCTCCTTTTTGTTGCCGCTACAGATATTTTCTACTTATTCTCAAAATAAAAGTGATAGTACAAATATCACTTTTATAATAAAAACTATACAAAGGTTATCAAAAATATACAAATATGATAGTGAACAAACTTAAAAAGTGCAAAAAAATATTTTACGGATACGCAAGTGCTGCTGGTCGGTAAGCGAATTGTACAGCAATTTGTAGACTGCGCAAGTAAAATAATTTTTTTGCTTTCTTTAAAGTTTGCTCACTATAAATATTATCAAAGTATAACCTCTTTCTTTAGATTCAGAAAATATCAAGAAAACACAAAAAATAAAATAAACTTACTTAATTTTTTTGTTTTTTATGATTTCTATCATATATTTTAGACTCCAAACACAATGTAGTATAAACTGTAAACAGCAACGTTTTTTTATATTTTACGTATATTCATTTAAATTAATTCAAAAAATTATATATTTAATTTTGTTTTACAAAAAAATATTTATAAATAAGCCTGAGATTTTAGAGCGTACCTAAAAACTAAAATACACGCGAAACATCTAAAAAATAAAATAAAACCATTTCCATTATTATTTTTCACAATTTAGGGAATTTCTTGCTTTACAGCAACTTTACAAAGTTTTTAACGTTAGTTTGATGAAAATTTATAGTTATAGGCAAACTACTTAAAAATAACAATTAATACAAAATTCTCAGATACACTCTATAGTAATTCACAAAATCTTTAGTATAAACTAACAGAAGAATAGTTTTACATATTAGATTTATTGAGATTAGTTTTGTTCATCCCTCTATTCATTCGCTATAATCACATTTTACATTTTTTCTTATAACCTCTAAAAGGCACTTTTTAAAATTTTCGTTGTCAATGTATTTTCTTTTTCTCATATTCGGCGTTTTTCCTCCCGCGCGTCTTATTTGCCTTGATACATACCTTTTAAAAAGCATACCGTCGATATTCTCATCAGTATACACAAAACCATTAGGATTTATAGGAATAGTATTTTTCACAATACACATAGCCGCAAGCCCATAATCCTGTGTTATAACAATATCTCCTTTTTTAACTTTATTTATAATTAAAAAATCAACACTGTCCGCTCCTTTCTCTACCACAATTGTTTCAACATTGTCAAAATTAAAAATATGAGACGTATCACAAATAATTGTGGATTTTAACCCATTCTCAAAAGCGGCGGCTATTGTCAACTCTACAACAGGACAGCCGTCAGCATCTATATAAATCTCCATAAAACCATCCTTTTCACAAATTATAATCAAAATTACCTAAAATAGCTAAATAAATCACGAAAATATGCATAGGATATAAAACATAAAA
Organism: uncultured Eubacteriaceae bacterium; assembly: GCA_947565475.1. Classification (GTDB taxonomy): domain Bacteria; phylum Bacillota; class Clostridia; order Lachnospirales; family CAG-274; genus MGBC114079. The sequence goes on along the minus strand of CANOGI010000168.1, from coordinate 2,805 downwards.
TAGGTATTTTACAGAAAAACCCTTTTTTCCATTATAAAAAAATATAAATACAGCGGACATAAAAGAAAATATAACGGAATAAATATTATGAGTCGTAACATATCCAACAAAATCCCTCAAAAACAAAATATTAAATTCTTTAGCGATAGTTCCCCAAATAACCGAACTATATTTTAAAATAGTAAATACAAAAAGCGCGAAAATTTGTTGTTTTTTATCTTTTAAAAAATAAAAGGCAAAAATAAGCCCTACACCTAAAAAACCATAATCAAATCTAAAAAATTGCGCCAACATAATAAACAGTAAAATAATAAAACATCCAAATATCTTAAAAAAATCATATTTTCTCAGATTTTCAAATATATAAATTCCCAAGACGGATAACGCTAAAGTAAACATTATATTTAAATCAAAAAATAAATTAATCTCATCTTTAAATACCGTGTCATAAATCCACTCAGACATAAGAGCGCAAATTAAAAGCCTTAAAATATACTCTTTAAAATCTTTAGTATATCTGCACCCCTCAGAAATTAAATAAGCGAAAATCGGAAAAGCCATCCTCCCGATACAACGAAAGCCACTATTCCACTCAAAAGCGATAGTACAATGGTCAATAATCATAAATATATAAGCCAGACATTTTAAAGTAAAAGAGGACAAAAAATCACCTCAAAATTATTCATAACATATCTGAAAATTCTACTTTATCAACTTATTTTTATATTAAATTTTCAGATTGGCTAAAATAGCTTTTTATTATAAAGTATATTTAATCAACTTAAAAACAAACAAGTTCAAAATATTAAAATCATTTTTACCTCATTATTATTGGTTGTCATAGGTGCGGACTTCTCTCTCACTCCCATACGCGCTAATTTAAGGACTGTGAAACGCTGTCCCACAACCCTTTTTGAAAAAAGGCTTGACCCAAAAACTTTAAAACGCGAAACTACGTTTCTCTTAAAAAATTACGGCCTGATGTCCATTAAAATAATTTTTATCTAATCTCCTTTTGTTCAATTTCAAGTCTATTAACTATAATTTAATAATATAAAAAAGCAGAGTAAAAACTCTGCTAAAATAATGCACCATCAGGGGCTCGAACCCTGGACCTTCTGATTAAGAGTCAGCTGCTCTACCAACTGAGCTAATAGTGCGCGTAATCTAATTGGCAAATATGTAAAAATGCACCATCAGGGGCTCGAACCCTGGACCTTCTGATTAAGAGTCAGCTGCTCTACCAACTGAGCTAATAGTGCATATCAACGAAACTAAGTATTATTATATAACCCAATAATATTTTTGTCAAGTTTTTTTTCTATATTTTACAATCAAATCCCATAATTATAAAAACTTTTTTAATTTAATTTTTATGTGCGTTTAAAATAAGATAATTCGGCAAAGCGAAAGCCTTGCATTATAACATTAACTATAGATTTCTGTCCAACTCACATTATTTTAAATAAGATTGACAGGGCTATACAGACATATTATAATTTAAATACAATAAATTTACTATAATACATTTTAAAAATGTGTTTTTAAACTTATAGTAATAAAATATTAGTAGAATAGAGGAAACATATGATAGAAGTAAACGGAAAATATAATACCGCGAAAATCTTTACGGATATTGTAGATCAGGATTCAATCGCGCAAGTAACTCTATTATGTAATCAAGAATTCGTAGAAGGAAGTAAAATAAGGCTGATGCCTGATATTCACGCTGGCGCCGGCTGTACTATCGGAACAACAATGACTATCACCGATAAAATTGTTCCAAACCTTGTAGGTGTTGATATTGGCTGTGGAATGGAAACAGTTAAACTCAAGGAAAGATATATTGAACCTCAGAAGCTTGATAAATTAATTTACGAAAAAATTCCTTCAGGATTTAACATAAGAGAAAAAGCACATAAATATTTTAACAACATCTCAATAGAAGACTTATACTGCTATAAAGAAATAAATCCTATACGAGCCGAAAAAAGCCTCGGAACACTGGGGGGAGGAAATCATTTTATAGAAGCTGATAAAGATGAGGAGGGATACATTTATATCGTGGTTCATTCTGGAAGCAGGCATCTAGGTTTAGAGGTAGCAAATTACTACCAGGAAGAGGGTTATAAAACCTTAAACGGAACAACTAAAAAAGATATTGATGAACTTATCAAGAAGTTAAAAGCCCAAAAAAGAGAAAAAGAAATTCAAAAAAGTCTCACGGCTTTAAAAAATACAAAAAGAACTAATATTCCTAAATCATTAGCCTATGTATCTGGAGAATTATTTACCCAATATATTCACGATATGAAAATCGTTCAGAAATATGCGGAGTTAAATCGAAAGGCGATAATGTATGAAATAATAAAAGGAATGAAACTTCATATAACAGAACAATTTACAACTGTTCATAATTATATTGACACGGACTCAATGATTCTAAGAAAAGGGGCTGTTTCCGCTAAAAATGGAGAAAAGCTCCTTATTCCTATAAATATGAGAGATGGCTCTTTAATTTGCATCGGAAAAGGGAATAACGATTGGAATAATTCCGCTCCTCATGGAGCGGGTCGATTAATGAGCAGAGCGGTTGCGAAACAGTCTTTTACCGTCTCTGATTTTAAAAAACAAATGAACGGAATTTTTAGTACGTCTATTGGTAAAGCAACTTTGGATGAATGTCCCATGGCTTATAAAAATATGGATGATATTGTAAATAATATAGGTGATACAGCTGAAATAATAAATATAATTAAACCTATCTATAATTTTAAAGCGGGAGAGGAGTAATAAATATGAAAT
>CANOGI010000167.1 GCA_947565475.1 uncultured Eubacteriaceae bacterium | reverse complement strand
ATTTTACGAAAAAATACGCTCCAAGTGGGATTAAAAATCCCACACTTCCGCTAAATTTTTTCGCCCGCTATCGCTAAAATTATTTTTATTTTGAATTATGCGGTGTTTCCTTAATACGGGGGATTTTCGTTTTTATATACTTTGTAATAAAAAAAATTGTAATTTTATATATTTAATGGTATAATAAAATATAAAATTTACAATATTACTATGAAAGTAGGATAAAAATGCTGTTTAATTCTATAATATTTTTAATTTTTTTCGCCGTGACTCTTATTTTTTATTATATATTTCCTTTTAAAATAAAATGGGTGCTTTTGTTAATCGCAAGCTGCGTTTTTTATATGTGGTGGCGCCCTGACTTTATTATTCTGATATTGATTTCATCGTTTATAAATTATTTTTTATCAGGTTGTATAAATGTGTCGGATAGTAACAAATTTAGAAAATTGTTTCTTGTTTTAAATTTATTAGCGAATTTTGGAATACTTTTTGTTTTTAAATACGCCGTTTTTGTAAACAAAAGCTTTATGGAATTATATGAATATTTAGGTAAAGAATATCCCCTGAGCGATTTTGATATAATTTTGCCGATGGGCATATCTTTTTTTACATTTCAAGCGGCGGGATACACTATTGATGTTTATAAAAGAAAAATAAAACCTGAATTGAATTTTTTTAAATTTATGCTTTATCTTATGTTTTTCCCTCAGCTTGTGGCGGGCCCTATTGAGAGAGCGGAAAATCTTATGAAACAGCTTTTTTCCAGACATAAATTTAACAGTGTAAATATTTCAACAGGTGTTAAATTTATGCTTATGGGATATTTTAAAAAAGTTGTTATAGCCGATAGGGCGGCGATACTTGTTGATACAGTATATAATTCAATCGAGGATTTCGGTGGAATCGCTATAATAATAGCTACATTATTTTTTACTTTTCAAATTTATTGTGATTTTAGCGGATATTCTGATATTGCTATAGGCTGCGCTAAAACATTTGGCATAGATTTAATGAAAAATTTCAATAGACCGTATTTTTCGGTCAGTATTAAAGATTTTTGGAGAAACTGGCATATTTCTCTATCAAGCTGGCTGAAAGATTACGTATATATCCCTATGGGCGGAAGCAGATGTATGTTAATAAGAAAATATTTTAATCTTTTAGTTACGTTTTTATTGAGTGGACTCTGGCATGGAGCAAACTGGACTTTTGTTTTATGGGGAGGGATACACGGGTTTTATCAGATTATAGGAGATTTAAAAAATAAAATTTTTAAAACAGATAGACCGCAATTCTTTTTGCTTACTTTTTTTAGAATTATTATAACCTTTACACTTGTTTCTTTTGCTTGGATTTTCTTTAGAGCCAATACTCTTTCAGATGCTTTTTATATTGTACAGAGTATTTTTTCGGATTTTAAAAATATAACAAACGCTCAGTATATGTATGAGCTTTTAAATAGTATGGGATTATCAATATATGAGATTTTAATTTGTTTATGCTCAATTTTATTTTTAATGGCGGTTGAGGTTTTTGAAAATAAAACAGTGATTCATTATAAACTTAATTCTATACCATTTATTCTTAGATTTATTTTTTATTATGTGGTTGTTATAGCGATTTTAGCTTTGGGGGTGTTTGGAAATGACAAACAATTTATCTATTTCCAGTTCTGACGAGAGACCTATAAAAACTCTAATTTTTCATATTTTAAAAGTGGTTTTCTTTATTCTTTGTCTAATTCCCGTGATATACGGAATTGGCAAGGAGTATTCCTCCGCAAGTACGGAAAACTTGATTAATACTTATAATGAAAAAAGATGGGCCGAATTTTATGAACTTGAGAGAAATTCTATTGATATGGTTTTTCTTGGTTCTTCTCATTCATATTGTACATTTGACCCTGATATTTTTGATAACGCTTTAAATATTTCAAGTTATCAAATGGGTATGCCCTTACAACATCCAGATTCTACTTATTTTACACTACTTGAGGTTTTAAATTATCAAAAGCCTAAAGTGGCGGTTGTTGAGGTATACTGGGATATGCTGGATGATGATTTTGAGCTTAAACAAGCGGGAATGCTTTTTCAGGTGCTTAAAAATAAAGAACTTGAAAGTGATTATATAAAAGAAGTTTTTCCTATGGGTGAGAAAATTAAATATCATGTGAATATATTAAAATATCAGCAAGATTATTTTGCGTTTAAAAATAAAAACTTAAAAGATAACATAAAAGAAAAGTTTGGTGTTTCGGATAAAATTACGGAAAAACAACAGGGGAAAGAAGAATATCGCTCAAAGGGCTATACTTTCTGTAATTACAATATGCTTCCGGGGGAGTTTGATAAAACAAACCAGTTTAGAAAATTTGATGGTAAAAATTGGGTTTTTACGAGTTCTCAAAAAAAATATTTAAAAAAAATTATTGATATCTGCAAGGAAAAAGATATTGAGCTTATTTTTGTGACCGCCCCAGTAGCTAATGTTTCTATGGGATATATTAAAAATTACGAAATAGTACATTCTTCTGTGGAAAATCTCGCTAAAGAAAATAATATTCCGTATTTAGATTATAATATTGTCAACAAAGAGGAAAATTTATTACAGCATGAAAATTTTCGTGATGACGCACATTTAAATCATAGCGGGGTTGAAATTGTGGATAAGCATTTTTTAAATTACCTTGAAAAAAACGGATTTACTGAAAAGTTCTGAAATTATGTGTATATTCTGACCAGTAAGTATAAAAATCAGTTTAAGAGGAAAACTATTATATATAAAAAGTATTTTATATTATAAATTTTTTATTGCAATTAACTTATTTATATAGTATAATTAGTTTATTCTCTGTGGGGGTGCAATGGTTTCGACGGGGATTTTGAAGACAAAGACAGCCATTCGCGGACGGCAACCGCGTTATTAAGCCGAAAATTTAAAAAATAAACGATAATTCTAATTTATCATACGCAGCCTAATTTAAGGCTGCCGTCGGTTTTTGGTCACTCGCTGCCAGAATGTCCGGCGTCGACTTTGCGAGGCACTTTCTTATCAAAGCTTTGAGATAAGAAAAGAATTATGAAGCTATCGTCTATTTCAGCCTGTTGTTTGGCGGCTATAAGACGAGAATTGTAAATAAACAACTGTGATGGGAGAAATCTTTGTTGACGGGTTTTCGGACAGGAGTTCGATTCTCCTCACCTCCATTTATCGCGCGCTTGTCAAATACCATGAAACGGGTATGGGCGAGCGTTTTTTTATTACTGTATTGATATTAGTATATGTGATTGATATAATCAAACTACTTAAAAATAAGCAAAAAGAGGCGAGATTAAAATTATTTCTACAGGGCGGCGGAAAGAGAGCATAGTTAGGAGTCTATGCCGACTGACGCTTAACACAGAGTTATTAAAGTGTCAATTAATCATTATTATATAGATTTATAAGTACATCTTGCCTTGCTTGACATTATAAATTTAAGATGATATAATAAAATATATTTAAAAAGTAACGTTTACATATAAAAAAGTTATTAAATTTTTACAAAATTTTATTTTTTTTTGTATAGAGTGTATAAAAAAACTAAAATATACATAAAAAATTAAATTAAGTAGCTCTATTTTCGATTTATTTTTCACAATTTTTTGATATTTTAGTTTTGTAAATATATATAAATTTTTTTAATAATCAAAGTTTTATATAATATAGATAAAATTTTTTAGGAAAATATATTTAATATATAATACATATTCTTAGAAAAGGAGGCGGCGACAGGTAAATGTATAACAAGGAAGTTTTGTCAAGCGTTTTAAAAAAGATTGTCGGGGAGAATATTGGTATTATTGTAATATTTGATGACGATGGAAAAATTATATATATGAATGAGACAGGAAAAAAGGAATTGGAGTATGATACTCAAGATACAGATATACAAACTTTATTTATGTCATTTTTTCCGGAAGATATGCCTATTCCAGAGTTCATTGAGAGTTTAAGCGATAAAACTATTGAAACGGTTGTTTACAGAAAAAATAATACTTGTTTTAATGTTTTGGCACGCGCTGGCAGAATTGATGAGGGTGTGCGCTTTAATTTTTTTTCTTTGATTAATATTCAGCATGAGACATACGCTGTTAAGGAACTTGAAAAAGTTCAAAATACTATGAAGGACGCGACAAAATCAAGGGATCAGTTTGTCGCGAATATCACTCATGAGCTGCGAACGCCTTTAAATGGTATAAAAGGTCATATAACAGAGCTTTTTAACAATGAGGAACAGCCGGAGAAAAAAAGAAAAATGAATATTGTCTTGAAATGCTGTGAGAATATGGAAAATATTGTTAATAATCTTCTTGATTTCTCAAAAATTGAGGCGGGGAAGTTTGATATAACCGAAAGTCCTTTTAATTTTAGAGACGCTATAAATCATGTTTTGGATACAAGTATAAGTATCGCTAATGAGAAAGGTCTTAAAATGTCCGCTTCTGTGGCGCCGGAAATTCCAGATGTTGTTATAGGCGACGAGCTTAGAATTATTCAGGTATTAAATAATCTTGTCTCAAACGCTCTTAAATTTACTTCTATAGGTTATGTTAATATTGAGGTATATAAAACAAGGCTTCGTCACGGACGAATGGAACTTACTTTTTTTGTTGTTGATACGGGAGTTGGTATAGGCGTGGAGGAAAGGGAGAAACTTTTTAAAAGTTTTTCCCAGGTAAATGGCTCTATTACAAGACGTTACGGAGGCACCGGACTTGGGCTTTTTGTCACAAAACAGTTAGTTGAGCTTATGCATGGCTCAATTAGTGTTGAAAGTGAGAAAGGTAAGGGCAGTACCTTTACATTTACCATTGAGGTTGGTGTTGAGGGCGATATAGAGGATGAGGTGGAAAAGCCTGTTTTTTCAAGAGAGATATTAACATCACATAATGAAAGTATGGATAAGGTTTACATATTTAATAGTGATGAAAATTTAAAAGAGTTGAAGAGCAATATTGAGAAACTGATGCT
>CANOGI010000166.1 GCA_947565475.1 uncultured Eubacteriaceae bacterium | reverse complement strand
CGATAAAACTTACAGTGCTTTTAAGAAAGAATGAAATAAACATTATGAAATATGTGGGGGCGACCGATGGGTTTATAAGAGGACCTTTTATTGTTGAAGGGCTTCTTATAGGTATTATCGGGGCGATTATTCCTTGTGTCATAAGCTGGATTTTCTATGGTGAGATTGTAAGTGCTATGTATAATGAATTTTCTATTATAAAAAGGCTCTTTGAGTTCTGTCCGAGTTCTGAGATATTTTCTTTTGTTGTACCAGTGGCCTTGATAATCGGGGGAGGATTAGGAGCCTTGGGAAGTATAACTTCTATAAGGAAACATCTTAATGTCTGAGAATGCGGATACCGTGGGTTATTCGTTATTGAGCGGTCTATTGTTTAGGAAAATGCTAATTGATTTGTTCATATTGTTTTAAGACAGTATTTTAAAGGGGTGTATATATTGAAAAAGGTTATTTCAAAAAAATTGGTTTTTATTGTTTTTTTATCTTTAAGCCTTACTTTTAATATGCAGATATATGGCGCGAAAAGTATTTCACAGCTTCAAAAAGAGCAGAAAGACTTAAAAAGACAAAGTGACAAAACACAAAATTCTCTTGATGGTACGCAAAAAGAAAAAAGTGATGTTCTTATAGAAGTTGAGCGCCTTGATAACGAGCTTATGGAAGTTCAAAGGGAAATTAATTCTCTTAATGAAAAACTTGAAGAAACAAAGGAAACTTTGGCGAAAACACAAGAGGATTTGAAAAAAGCCAACGCCGATAAAGAAAGCCAGATAGATATTTTTAAAGAGCGTATGCGAATTATATATGAGAACGGTACAGAGGGATATTTTGAGATTATTTTTGAATCTGAGGATTTTTCGGATTTTTTAAGGCGCACAGAATATGCTGATAAAATTATTGAGTATGACCAGAATATTATCGCTCAATATGAGGCTACGGAGAAGAGAATAGCACAAGATATTGAGAATATAAAAGTTAAAAAAGAGGAAGTTGAAAGACTTTCAGCGGAGGAAAAGGAAAAGAAAGATGTTCTTGACAGGCGAATTGAGGAAAAACAAGAATTGGTAAAAAAACTTTCGGAAGATGAGAAACTATATCTTCAGCAACTTCAGGATTTAAAAGACGCGGATGAGGAAATTGCTGTTCTTATAAGAAAAGAGCAGGCAAGACTTCAGGCTCAGAAAAAGGCGGCCGCCGAGAAAGCGGAGAGAGAAAAAAAAGCGAGGGAAGCGGAGGCTAAGGCGAAAACCTCAAATAATAATTCATCCGCTTCAAACAATAACACAAGTAATAACACAAATAACAATTCGCCAAGTTCAAAACCATCTAATCCTGTTTCTTCCTCAAATAATGGAAAAATGGCGTATCCTGTACCAGCGTCCAGCGGGTCGGCGCCTAACGCTCCTTATGGAAAACGCACAAATCCTATAAGCGGTAAGGAGGAAGTACATACAGGGCTTGACCTTAAAGCGACTATGAACGCCGATGTTGTGGCGGCTGCCAGCGGAACGGTTATTTTTGCTGGCACAAAAGGTGGATATGGGAACACTGTTATTGTTGACCATGGCGACGGCACAAGTACGTTATATGGACATAACTCAAGTCTTACAGTCAATGTGGGAGATGAGGTAAGCAGAGGACAAGTTATCGCTAAGGCAGGAACTACAGGTTATTCCACAGGTGTTCATCTTCATTTTGAGGTCAGGAAAAATGGTATGGCGGTAGACCCAACGCCTTATTTAAAATAATTAGTATTTATTTATCTTGTTTTAACGGCTGCTATGGATTTTTAGAAAATTCAGAGTGTGTTTGAGAATTAAAATAAATTAACGTAAGTTCGACAGAAATTTATAGTTAATGGAGCCTTTTTCTATCGCAAAAAGGTTCCAAACTTCCCAAAATACTTTCTAAGAATAAAAACCTTGAGGCTCTGCCTCATATCACCAACTTAAAAGATTAAAACCGTAGGACGCTGTCCCACACCCGGAGGGCCTTTTTAAAGGCTTGACCTAAACTTTATAACGCAAAGCTTTCGTTTTGCCGAATCTAGAAAAACGAAGTTTTTCGCAAAAGTTTTTTGCTTCTTTTATTGAAAAAAGTTTGACAAAAACTTCTGAGCAAAACTACGTTTTGCTGTTATTTTTAATCGAACTTATGTTAAATTAGGAGAAATAGCGGATTTTCTAAAGAGTGTTTATTTTATTTTTCATAAACAATGTATTATAAGGGTTAAAATATCAAAAAATTAAGTTAAAAAAGATTATATTTTTAATGAAAATTTTTTGATTATTTTGCCTGTGATGTGTTTATGTTTTTTGATGATTTTTAAGTTGAAAATTTTTTTCATAATTTTTTAAGGATTTTTGTTTACGCTGTTTTAATAATTAATATGTAATAATATATAATTTTTAAATATCCTTTAAATAAACTAACGAAACGGATTTACGAATAGTTTTAACTCAGGAGGTTTGTTTTATGAAGAACAAGCTTGTAATAAATATTATAATCGTTTATTTTCTTGTTTTATGTATTGTTTTTTTAGCGCAGATAAACGATACTAATGAAAATGAGGGCATACAAAATCAAACAGTTGAGGTAAGCGTTTCCGAAACGGATAAAATGAGAGATTCCATTGTAATTAAGGTTGGCAGTTCGTCTGTATTACTAAATGATAAATTGTTTTCTTTAGACTCTGAGAGTGAGTTGATTGTTCCTAAGATAATCAATAACAGAGTTTATGTGCCGCAGTCCTTTTTTCAGTCAGCGTTTAAAGGGAATATTTCATGGGATGAGAACGTGGGGGAATTTGTCGTCAGATATAATAATAGGGCGGTTGTTCTTAGAGATAATAAAATAAAAATAATTGACAATTTAAATGAGGAGGAAAAAATCGCTGAAAATAGTATTGAGATTGTTGATGGAATTATTTATATTCCGTTATCTGAGGTTTCAGAAGCTTTTGAAAGAAATGTTTTTTCTGATGGAAATATTGTTATTGTCAGTAATGAGGATATTTTTTTTGACAGGGAAAAAGACAAAGACCTTATAAATGAACTTCTTGAGAAAATGAAACTCAGAAATGTTTTTGTTCTTGAAAAGGATAATTGCTATGTTCATTTTAATGAGAAAACACTGCCTATTGATGAAAATAATAAAAATCTTGTTCCGGTTACAGAGAGTGAGAGAAATTATATTCCAGTAAAGTTGATTTCTTCTATTTTTGGCGGTGAGGTAGATTGGGACGGCGAGCTTAAAGAGCTTACTATAAGTTATAATAATCGTGAGGCTATTTTTTCAAGTAAAAAAGACGCTGTTATCGTAAACAAAAAGGGTGATAAAACAGAAGAACAAACTCCGAACGCTTTTAAAATAATAAATGAGTTTTCCTATTTAGCTCTTGATGTTTTTTCGGATATTTTTGATAAAAATATATTTGAGGACGGAGATTTTATTATAATAAGCGGAAAGGATAATGTTTTTGAAAAGGAAAGAGATAGTGTTATTATTGAAAAACTTGAGAGAAGTGTAAAAGTGGTTTCTGAATAAAGATACGTTTTTATTGAGGGTATTTTTATAAGAGTACCATAAGATTAGGAGTGAGAATTTTTATGTTAGATGAGAAAAAGAAAATTATTTACAGCGCTATGCAACCATCGGGGTATCCTTCTTTGGGGAACTATTTAGGAGCCCTCAAAAACTGGAAAAATCTCAAAGATGATTTCGATTGTATTTTTAGTATTGCCAATATGCACGCTATTACAGTAAGGCAGGATTCCGCCAATCTTAGAAAGAAAACAAGGGATTTAATTACTTTATTTATAGCTATCGGACTTGATCCGGAAAAAAATATTATATATTATCAATCGGATGTTCCGGCTCACGCGGAACTCTCGTGGATTTTAAACTGTTTTACTTATATGGGCGAGCTTAACAGAATGACTCAGTTTAAAGAAAAATCATCAAAACATTCGGAAAATATAAATTCAGGGCTTTTTACTTATCCTGTTCTTATGGCGGCTGATATACTTCTTTATCAGACAGACGTTGTTCCTGTCGGAGAGGACCAGCGTCAGCATCTTGAGATATGCAGAGATATAGCCGAAAGGTTTAATAATATTTATGGTGAGGTATTTAAAATTCCTGAGGGATTTATTCCGAAAGTTGGCGCGAGAATTATGGGTCTTCAAAATCCTTCTAAAAAAATGTCTAAATCGGAAAGCGACAATGATAACAATGTTATTTACATTTTGGATGACTTAAATCTTATAAGAAATAAAATTAAAAGGAGCGTAACGGATTCCGATAATGAAATAAGATATGGGGAGGATAAGCCGGGTATAAGTAATCTTTTAAATATTTACAGCGCTGTAACAGGAAAATCTTCTGAAGATTCTGAGAATGAGTTTAGAGGCGTTGGATATGGGGAATTTAAAGAGGCTGTCGCGGAAGCTGTTATAAAAGAGATTAGACCTATTCAAGAAAAGTATAGAGAGCTTTCATCTGACAAAGCTTATATTGATTCGGTAATAAAAGAGGGAGCCGACAAAGCTTCTTATATAGCTAATAAAACTTTAAGAAAAGTTAAGAAAAAGGTTGGATTTCCGCAGTAAAAGGGTATTTGGAACAGTGGATTTAATTGATTTTTGAAAATTTTAGGGCAAAAGAATATTTGGCACTATTGATTTTATTATAGGTTATTTCTTTATTATTTATTGTTTTGCCATAAATTATTTATATTTTGAAAGTAATTCGGTATATTAATTATAAAGGCGATATTGTTATGACATTGTTTTATAGAAATACAATAAGAGTTAGAAAGGTCGGTTTTAATTATGGATTTTATTAAAGATAATAAAAAATTTGACTTGATTAGTTTTGGCGAGGTTATGCTAAGATTATCACCTCCTGATAAAGAGAAGATTTCTCAGGGACAGGTTTTTGAGAAAAACGCGGGGGGCTCTGAGCTTAACGTAGCTTCAGGTGCCGCTTTTCTCGGTGTACGTTCCGCTATTGTAACTAAACTTCCGGATAATAAAATAGGACGGTTTATTAAATATAAAATAAGATACGGTAA
>CANOGI010000165.1 GCA_947565475.1 uncultured Eubacteriaceae bacterium | reverse complement strand
TTGTAGATCCCAAACGTCGTACACAGTTTCAAGTTGTTGTTCTTCCAAATCTTTATGGAGATATTATTACCGATGAGGCGGCTGAGTTTCAAGGAGGCGTAGGTACCGCCGGCAGTATTAACATGGGGAAAAAATACGCTATGTTTGAGGCTATACACGGTTCAGCTCCTCGTATGGTTGACGAGGGTAGGGATATTTATGCGGATCCGTGCAGTATAATTCGCGCGGGAAGTATGCTTCTCGCTCATATTGGTTTTACGGAGAAGGCCAAAAAGCTTGATGATGCTCTTGACATATGTACACAAAAAGAGAAGAAACTTGTTATTACTGGAAGAGATGACGGTTGTACTTCAGAGCAACTGGCTGATTATATTATGGATACGATTAAAGCGTTATAATATTTTAAGTTTTTATATTATATTTATAAGTAATAAATGTGTGTGTCGAAGGTTTGTGTCACGCGCATTTATTTTTTAAAATTTATTTTTTTATTATTATATTTTTTAAGGAGGATAAAATTATGCCATTTATTGACTCAAAATTTACTTTGAGTTTATCTCAAGATAAAAAAGATAAAATTAAATCCGAGTTGGGGAAAGCGATTTCATTATTAAATAAAACAGAGAGTTATCTTATGGTTGGTATTCAAGATAATTATGAGTTATATTTTGGAGGAAATAAACTTGAGAAAGGTGCTTTTGTAGCCGTTAGCATGCTTGGAAACGCTTCTTCTGATTTATGTGATAAAATGACAGGGGAAATATGCCGAATTTTTGAGAGAGAGCTCAATATTCCGGGAAATGGTGTTTATATAACATATCAAGGGATAAAAGATTGGGGTTATAACGGGAAAAACTTTTAAGAGGATGAGTTTATTGATTAAGCCTATTATTAAAGATGTTCTTTTTTTAAACCAAAAGTCAGAACCCGCCACGGAAAATGACAAATATGTTGTTGAAGATCTTTTAGATACCTTAAAAGCTAATAAGGAACGGTGTGTTGGCATGGCGGCGAATATGATTGGAGTAAATAAACGTATAATTGTATTTAATGCGGGTTTTATGGATATGATAATGATAAATCCCATTATTATAAAAAAATCAGGTACTTATGAGACTGAGGAGGGATGTTTGTCTTTATCGGGAATAAGAAAAACAACCCGATACCATAATATTGAGGTTGAGTTTTTAGACGTTAATTTTAAAAAACAACGGCAAAAATATTTTGGAGAGGTAGCGCAGATTATACAACATGAAATAGATCATTGTGATGGGATTTTAATTTAGTTTTATAGTAATTTGTAAAATTTTTAGTGTAAAACAATAAAAAAATCTCTTGATATATCAGAATTTATTAAAATATGTCTGTTAGATTTTTTATTTTGCTATAAATTATTTTTTAATTTACAAGCAGAAATTTAAAATGTCTTTGGTGGATAGAAAGTTATTAAATAATTTAACGTGAGTTAGGCAGAAATTTATAGTTAATGGAACCTTTTTCTATAGCAAAAAGGTTCCAAATCTCCAAAAATGCTCTTTAAGAATAAAAACCTTGAGGCTCTGCCAAAAGTCAGCTTACGCTGCCCGCACTTCTTTGGGCACTTATTAAAAAAAGTTTGACAAAAATTTCTGAACAAAACTACATTTTGCTGTTATTTTTCCTCGAACTTACGTTAAGTTAAGAAATTTTTATATAGTATATTTTTTTACTTGATATTTGCTTGTTGTACAGTTTTTTATAAAGTCAAATTTATATAGTTTTAATGACTATTACAAAATTCTTTAGCAGGATATAGATAAAAATTTTTTGAAAGGGTTATTTTATGAAAAATAATTTTAAAATAGGTTCTCATGTGTCTATGACAGGTGGTCTTATCGCCGCCGCTAAAGAAGCGGCGTCTTATAACGCTGATACTTTTATGATTTATACAGGAGCCCCTCAAAATACAAAACGTTCTCCTATTGAAAAACTTAAAATTGACGAGGGACATAAATTTATGGCGGAGCACAATTTGAGTGATATAGTTGTACACGCTCCTTATATTATAAATCTTGCCTCGTATAAAGATGAGATTTTTGAGCTGGCCACTTCTTTTCTTAAAACAGAAATTGAGAGAACAACAGCTATAGGCTCAAATTATATTGTGCTTCATCCGGGGTCATATACCGACAAAACAGCTGAATACGGAATACAGAGAATAGCGGATGGTCTTAATATGGTAATCGATAAAGATACCAAACCTTTTATATGTCTTGAGACAATGGCTGGAAAAGGTACGGAAGTTGGACGTTCTTTTGATGAACTCGCTGAAATTATTCAAAAAGTTGAGTTCAAAGAAAAAATAGGTATATGTTTCGATACTTGTCATACTCATGACAGCGGATATGATATAATAAATAATTTTGACGGTGTTATGAGGGATTTTGACGATATAATAGGTCTTGAGAGATTAAAAGTATTTCATATAAACGGTTCTTTAAATATAAGAGGCGCGAAAAAAGACAGACACGCTAATATAGGCGCCAATGAGACAAATCCGAAGGGAAAAGATATGATTGGATTTGACGCTATATATAGTATTGTTCATTCAAAATACGCTGAGGGAAAAATTTTAATTCTTGAGACCCCGTGGCTTGATAAAGATACAAATTTATATAAAGAGGAAATAGCTATGTTACGAGGTGAGTAAATGTCTGAGAGAAAAACGGTTCTTATTACGGGTTCCTCAAGAGGGATAGGTAAAGCCACGGCTCGAAAATTTGCCGAGGGTAATTTTAATGTTATTATAAATTGCCGTAACTCATCGGACAAGCTTAAAGAATTTGAAAATGAGTTGAAAAAATATAATGATAATATTTTATCTTTTACATGTGATGTATCAAAATACGAAGATGTGCGAAAAATGATTGAAGAAGTTAATTTGTATTTTGGTGGTATTGATATTTTGATAAATAACGCTGGAATAGCGTATGTTGGTCTTTTTAATGAAATGAAGTGTAATTTGTGGAATGATATTATTGATATTAATTTAAAAGGTGTATATAATTGTACACACTTAGTCTTACCTTATATGATAAATAAAAAAAATGGGTCTGTTATAAACATTTCTTCTGTATGGGGTGATAGGGGAGCTTCCTGCGAGGTGATTTATTCCTCAACCAAAGGAGCGGTAAATTCTTTTACAAAAGCTCTCGCTAAGGAACTTGGACCTTGTAATATTAAAGTAAACGCTGTCGCCTGCGGTGTTATTGACACAGAAATGAACTCTTTTTTGTCTGAGGAAGAAAGAAATATTCTTATTGATGAGATACCTTTCACACGTTTTGGACGTGCTGAGGAAGTTGCCGAACTTGTCTATTTTCTGGCTTCCGATAACTCAAGTTATTTGTCGGGACAGGTGATAGCTTTGGACGGTGCGTGGATATAGCTTTAATGATAATTCGGCAATGCGGAAACATTAAGTTCGGTATAGTTTTTATTAAAGGGCAGAAATAATTTTTTTGAGGTATTTAAAGGCTGCTTATTGAAATATCGTGGAAAAAGAGAGAATAGGATTTATATTTTGTTATTGTTAGACAAATCTTATATGAAAATATATGCGTGGTTGAAAAGTTTAAATTTTTTATAAAAATAACTTGAATTTTTTGTTAATATGACTTAAAATTAAAGTATCTTTTTTATGAATTGGAAGGTGCGAATTATGAAAGTTCTTATTACAGGCGGTTCAGGTTATCTTGGCAGTATGATTTGTTACGCTTTAAGCGATAATGGACATAAACCTTATATTTTAGATATTTGCCGCCCTGAGAGCGTTTCTTATCTTACGGAAAACAATTTTTATCAAGGGGATATTGGAGATAGGGAAGTACTTTCAAAAATTTTTGAGGAAAATCCTGATATTGAGATTGTTATTCACTTTGCGGAAAAGGCGACGGTGTGGGATTCTGTCGTTAAACCTTATGAGTATTATCATGCTAATGTTGTGAAGAGTATGGAGCTTTTCAACAATTTAAAAGATTTGGGCTGTAAAAAAATTATTTTCGCGTCTTCAGCGGCTATTTATGACGATGTCCCTGGTTTTATGGTTACGGAACGTTCTCCGATAAATCCAAGGAGCCCTTTCGCCAGAACAAAATATATGACAGAAATGATTTTAAAAGATTTTTGTGTGGCTTATGATATGTGTTGTATAGTTTTGAGATTTTTTAATCCTGTGGGGGCGGACCCCAAAGGCAGAACTGGACTGAATATAAAAAAATATTCCAATTTACTGAGCAGAGTACTTAGAATTTGGAACGGTGAGGAAAGTGAGTTTAAAATTGCTGGAAATGATTGGACAACCAGAGATGGTACATGTATAAGAGACTATTTTCATATATGGGATTTGGCTTTAGCTGTTTTAAATTCAGTTGAAAATTTTGATATAGCATTTAGAAGAGCCGATAATTTATATAAAAATTTTTTACCAATCAATATTGGTTCGGGAGTCGGTGTGACAGTTAAAGAGTTTCTTTTTGCTTTTCAAAATGTGACAGGAGAAAAGATTAAAATTGTATATACTGATAGAAGACCCGGAGATGTGTGTGGTTCCTACGCTAACATTAGCAGGGCTAAGAACACTATTGAGTGGGAAGCGAAAAGAACTATTGAGGACGCTATTATTGATGCCTTGAAGTGGGAAGAAATAAAAAAACAAAAAGATATAAAGCAATAAGATTTTATAATATATAAGATAAACATAAATTTATTTAGAGGATTTTAAAAAATAAAATACGATTTAGACA
Organism: uncultured Eubacteriaceae bacterium; assembly: GCA_947565475.1. GTDB lineage: Bacteria > Bacillota > Clostridia > Lachnospirales > CAG-274 > MGBC114079. Next base: position 361 of record CANOGI010000165.1, on the reverse strand, counting down.
GGAAATCTGTTAAGATTTCCTGTTTTTTTGTTTATAGTTGTGAAAAAACTTAATTTATTGTTGAATTATATGCGTATAAATGTTAAAATAAATTAGGAAGTATTTTTATTTTTAGGGGTGACGTTATGAATACAAATTTATATAAAAAATTAAAAGTTAAATTATTGAGTATAATGTCTATATTAGCTGTTGTTTTATTATTATTTGGAATGATTGGGGCGTATATTTTTATATATAGCTCTAATTATGAGTATATTAACGTTCACTCTGAGGATATTTACAGAAAAATTATACAGAAATTTGATGAGACTGATTTTATTTATGACAACGGCAAAATAAAAGATCATGAGGAAGAAAAAGT
>CANOGI010000164.1 GCA_947565475.1 uncultured Eubacteriaceae bacterium | reverse complement strand
AAATTCTCGTAACCGACGGCGAAAGTATTCGCCTTTGTATTCAGAGTGAGGCTGGCCGAAAAACTTCGTCTTGCTTCTCGCCCTTGCAACCTGGCTTGCACTCCCATTGAATACAAGAGTAAGTACACACGCTTAATAAGCATAGTACTTCCTCTGTCGGTTAAATCAATATATTTATGTATTATCTCGTTGAGAATTTCCGAAACGGAATTATAAGACGCGCGCCGAGTAGGTCGGCGGAAAGCCGGACGCTTACGGTAAATTCGCAAGGCGGATTTACAAACAGTCTTTGACGCGGATATTTTATTTATCACTCAAAGCGTCTTACGAAATCGGGGGAATTTATTGTGATTGAAGCTGTTAGCTGTGGTGGAGTTGTTATTCACAGAGGAAAAGTATTATTATTATACAAAAATCAAAACGGCCGTTATATCGGCTGGGTGATGCCAAAGGGGACTGTTGAGAAAGGAGAAACCTATAAAAAGGCCGCTTTGAGAGAAGTGAGGGAAGAATCGGGGGTTTTTGGTGAGATTGTCAAATATATCGGTAAAACCCATTATACTTTTAAAGTTGACGGCGATGTAATAAATAAAACCGTTCATTGGTATCTTATGACGTCGGATTCATATTACTGTAAACCTCAGGCTGAAGAGTTTTTTGTTGATTCAGGTTTTTATAAACAGCATGAGGCGTATTATTTATTGAAATTTCAAGATGAGAAACAAATTATGCGTATGGCGTATAATGAGTATAATAATTTAAAAAGAAATGGCGTTATCGCTAAATATAAATAAAATAGGAGTGATTATTTATGAGAAATTCCAATGAGGGAACACTCAAGGAAATTGAAAATTCTTTGAAAAAAATTCAGGAAAGAACAAGCGGTAAAAAGTTTATTTTTGTCATTATCGGGGTTTCTATTTTACTTTTCGCGGTTTTATTCGCCGTGATAAAATTCAAAAAGAAATTCGACGAGGAAGTTGAGAAAGAACTTGACGATATTGACGACGACATTTTTGATGACGATGACGATATAAGGGAAGACTATTACGCTTTAGATTATGAGGATGAGGAGTAAAACAGTCTTTGACTTGATTATTAATCGATAGTTTTTTAAGACAGACCAAAAAATCGCCTCGAGATAACTTTCACGAGTTTTAAGAGGCGGTTTTTTTATTGAGATTTTATTTTTGACGAGGAGTTTTCTCTGAGGCTTAAAAATACCGTCATAAAGGCGGATTTAAAAATTTTTATCCGTTGATTAAATTTTATTTTGCGCTGTTTTATAAAAAATTTTAAAATTACTTGAATTTATTTAAATTTTATGTCAATATATAAGTTAAAGAAACGCTGACGGAAAAACAAGCTTTGACTGTAAAGCAGGTTTTCGGCGAGATAAGAGTATTTATGCTTTGGAGGAATAGGGTGAAAGAATTTTAGAGAAAGGAAAAATACGCAAACAACCTTTCATCCTTTGTGTTTGCGTCTTTTAAATGCGAATTGCCCCGCGTTTAAAAGGCTTGGTGCGCGAATTATGTTTAAAACTGACATTGTCATAATTGGCTCTGGGATAGCCGCTTTAAGCGTCGCTAATACGCTGTGCGGAAACGGGAAGAAAGTTACGGTAATTACAAAGGGTAAAAAAAGCTCGAGCAACTCAAGTCTTGCCCAAGGCGGGATAGCTGTCGCTCTTTCTGAGAATGATAATTTTAATATGCATTATGACGATACTTTAGAGGCGGGATGCTACCGCAACAACTCGGAGTCGGTTATGACACTTGTATCAAAGGCTCCGGAAGTTATAAAAGAATTTATAAAATCAGGTATGAAATTTGATACTGATGAAAAAGGAAATCTCCTTTTTGGTAAGGAGGGCGCTCATCACATATCAAGAATTATTCACGCGGGCGGCGACAGAACAGGTCTTAAGGTTATGGAGGAACTTTTCTCTCAAATTAATGAAAACGTAACTATTAATGAGGATGAAATGGTTCTGGAGCTTAGAGTAAAAGGAAATGAATGTGGAGGCGTGATTACACGAGGGAAGGACGGCAAAATAAATTTTTATGAGGCCAACCACACAATATTGGCGACGGGCGGTATCGGTCAGCTTTATCCTTGTACATCCAACGATGTTACCATTACAGGCGACGGTTTAGCTATGGCTTACAGGGCGGGCCTTCCCATAAGTTCACTCGAGTTTGTTCAATTTCACCCAACTATGCTTAATATAAACGGAAAAACAATGGGACTTGTCTCAGAAGCTGTCAGAGGTGACGGCGGTATCCTTATTAATCAGGACGGTGTGAGAATAATGGAGGGGAAACATCCTCTTAAAGACCTCGCGCCGAGAGACGTCGTGTCAAGAGTGGTATACGACCACTATCTTAAAGGCGACAAAATTTATCTTGATATTTCCTATGTTGAGAATTTTAAAGAACGATTTCCTTATGTATCTGAAATTTGCGATAAAAACGGTGTTGACTTAAATAAAAATATTATTCCGGTAAGGCCCGGCGCTCATTTTCATATGGGCGGAATAAAGGCGGAGCCTAACGGAAAAACGGGGATAAACGGACTTTATGTTGTGGGCGAGGCGGCTTGTACGGGAGTGCACGGCGCAAACAGGCTCGCCAGCAATTCTCTTCTTGAGGGGCTTGTTTTTGGAAAGCTTACGGCAGAAAATATCATTAACTCAGACAGACATATTTTACATTTTGATGATGAGTTTTCAGAGGTTGAGGTCGGGGATTTGCCTTTGAAAAAGGAAATTCAAAGCAAGATGATGGAATTTATAGGAATTGTCAGATATAAAAACAAAATTCCGGAAATTATAAAATGGTTTGAGAAATATATTCCAAAGGAAACAGATAAACCATTTGGAAAAATAAATTTTAATAAAATAGACAATGAGCGGATGGAAATTTATAATATGCTTACGGCGGGCTATCTTATCGCGAACGCCGCGTTTGACAGGAGCGAGAGTGTAGGCGCTCATTACATAATTGACAAGGAGTGAAAATTTTGAATAAACTCAAGGCGAAAGAGCTGATTAAAAATTTTCTTATTGAGGATATATCTACGGGGGATTTGTCCGCGGAGCTTGTGTTTTCTCCAGAGGAGGAGGGAAGCGGTTTTTTTCTCTCTAAAGACAACGGCGTGGTATGTGGGGTGGATATTATTTTGACTACATATGAGGCTTTTGGAGATTTTGTGGAAGTTAATCTTTTAAAAAAAGACGGCGAGCCTATAAAAAAAGGTGAGAATATAGCAGAGGTAAGGGGAAAGATAAGAACACTTCTCTCATGCGAGAGGGTTATATTAAATCTTTTACAGAGAATGAGCGGTATTGCCACCGCTACGAGAAACGCCGTTGAGCTTCTTGACGACGAGACTATTAGAATATGCGACACAAGGAAGACGACACCGGGGCTTAGAATGTTTGAGAAATACGCCGTGAGGCTCGGAGGTGGATTTAATCACAGAATAGGTCTTTACGACGGTGTTATGCTTAAAGACAACCATATAGCTTTTAGCGGTGGAATCAAAGAGGCGGTTAAACTTGTAAAAAGCCAAACGGGGCAAATGGTTAAAGTAGAGGTTGAGGCGGAGACAAGAGAACAGGTTCTTGAGGCCGTAAGAGCTGGCGCCGATGTTATTATGTTTGACAACAGAACGCCTGATGAAATCAGTGAACTTTCAAAGCTTGTGCCTAAAAATATAATAACTGAGGCGTCAGGTGGTATAAGTATTCATAATATAGCTGATTTTAGAGGGTGCGGAGTAGATTATATATCTATGGGTTCTCTTACTCATTCCGTTAAACCACTTGACATAAGTTTTAACAGCTCAAACGGTGTTAAAGCCGATTTTCGGTAAGGAGTTTTTATATTGAGAATAACAGAGTATTTAAAAAATAATATTTTAATAACGGACGGAGCTATGGGAACATATTATTCTGAGATAACCGGAAATCCGTCCACTGACTGCGTTCTTGGGAATATTAACGAGCCGGATATTATTGAGAGTATCCATAAGGATTATATTCTCGCGGGAGCGGAAATAATAAGAACAAATACTTTTAGCGCTAATACAGTAACACTTGGGGAAGATTTTGACTTTGTGAGAAAGGTTATTTCTGAGGGCTGTAAAATAGCCAAGATGGCCTCTTCTGGCAAAGACGTGTTTATCGGGGCGAGCATAGGCCCGATTCCCGATACGGATACGGAAGATGACCGTTTAAATGAGTATTTTGATATTATAGATTGTTTTCTAAATGAAAATATAGATATTTTTATTTTTGAGACGTTTTATAGTCTTGATTATATCAAAGAAATCGTAAGCTATGTAAAAGAAAAAAATAAAAACGCTTTTATTATAACGCAGTTTTCTGTCAATGATACGGGTGTTACTAAAAAGTCGCTTAGTTTGGATAGAATTATCGCTAAAACAAGCGCTTTTTCCGAAGTGGACGTTATTGGGTTTAACTGCGGGGTAGGCCCTATTCATATGCTTAATATACTTAAAAGGCTTAAAACGCCCATAGGAAAAATTGTATCCGTACTGCCAAACGCCGGTTATCCGGAGGTTATTGACAACAAGGTAAAATATGTTATGAATCCCAAGTATTTTGCCGAAGTTGTAAAGGAAATGATTTTTGGAGATGTTGGAATTGTGGGAGGCTGCTGCGGCACAACTCCGGAACATATAAGACTTTTAAAGGATTGTGTGAAGAAAGGGTCTTATAAAGCCTCAAATATAGAAAATAATTTAACTCTTGAGAAAGAGAAAGCCGCACATGTATTTAAAAACGACTTTCATAAAAAATTGGAAACGGGAGAGTTTATTGTCGCTGTTGAGCTTGACCCGCCTTTTAAAGCCTCTGCTGACAGGCTTGTTGAAGGCGCTAAGGTTCTTAAAGAAAATGGGGCGGATATTATAACTTTTGCTGATTCACCAATGGGAAAATCCCGAGCGGATTCTATTGTTATTTCAAGCAAGGTAAAAAGAGAGGCGGGCGTCGAGGTTTTACCCCACATATGTTGCAGGGACAGAAACAGCGTTTCTTTGAGGTCTTCTATACTCGGCGGATATATTGAGGGAATAAGAAATTTTTTGGTAATCACGGGAGACCCTGTTCCGGGAGATATAAGAGGAGATGTTAAAAGTGTTTTTGACTTAAAC
>CANOGI010000163.1 GCA_947565475.1 uncultured Eubacteriaceae bacterium | reverse complement strand
GTTTAGTGCTTCCAAGAGGCAGATTCGTTATGGCCCTTATATGATTTTCAAACTGGCTCACGACACAGCCCTCAATAGAATAGTGTCCTGAATTGTGAGGTCTGGGGGCAACCTCGTTCACTAAAACATCATTTTTGTCGGTAACAAACATCTCGACACAGAACATACCCACCCCGTCAAATACATTCATAACTTTCTCAGCGAGTTCCATAGCTTTTTTTGTTGTCTCCTCCGAAATATCAGCGGGAACAACTGTTTTATGAAGAATATTGTCAATATGCCTGTTGTCGCCGACAGGATATACCTTTGTTTCTCCCGAGACTCCTCTGCACGCGAGAACAGAAATCTCCATAGTAAAATTAACGAACTTTTCCGCCATAAGCTGAATTTTCCCTCCGCCTAAAGCGATAAAAGCGTCGGAAACCCCGTTTTTGTCCTTAATTAAAGCGTTCCCCTTTCCATCGTATCCGCCTGTGCGGGTCTTTAAAATAAGGGGATATCCGAACTCCTCTCCAGCTTTATATATATCTTCCAGGGATTTCGCCGGAACAAAATCCCCCGCTGGAATACCGCCATCTCTAAGGGTCAGTTTCTGCGTAAGCTTGTCTTGAATAATTTTTAGACTGCCCGCCGTCGGATAAACCTTTTTCCCCTCTTTTTCAAGAAGAGTAAGCTATTTATAATCAATATGCTCAAATTCATATGTTATAACATCCGACTTTGAGGCAAGCAGACGAATAGCCTCCCTGTCGTTAAAATCGGCGATAATATGCTCGTCGCATATACTGTGACAGGGACATTCTTCCGTCGGGTCTAAAACCGTAACGTAAAATCCCATTTTCTTAGCCTCTAAAATCATCATCTTGCCAAGCTGTCCCCCGCCGATAATACCTATTTTAGCCGATAAATCATTCATATAAACACACCCCGTTTTTTAACTTCCGCGATTTATAAAATTATAACGTAAGTTCGATGAAAAATAACAACAAAACGTAGTTTTATTCAGAAGTTCTTGTCAAACTTTTTTCAAAAGACGCCGCCCTCACTTCTTTACCGCACATATAAAAAAAAAGAAGTAAAAAACTTTTGCGAAAAACCTCGTTTTTCAAGATTCGGCAAAACGAAAGCTTTGCGTTATAAAGTTTAGGCCAAGCCTTTTTAAATGCTCTCCGGGTGTGGGACAGCGTCCCACGGTTTTATTAGTTTGCGCGAATGAGGCAGAGCCTCAAGGTTTTTATGCTTAAAGAACATTCTGGGATATTTGGAACCTTTTTTTTATAGAAAAAGGTTTCATTAATTATAAATTTCTGTCGAACTCACGTTAACTTACGAAATTTTTCCTCAATATAATATATTATCACATATCAGAGGCTTTTTCAACAGATTTTTCCCTGAATTTTTCCAATATAATATTGTAAATAAAAAAAGTATATGATATAATTGTATTGTTAGTAAAAAGTTAAATTTAGGGGTTATTTTGTGTCAAAGACTGTTCGTGTTTTTGTCTCATAAAAAATACTCATACTCCACGGCGGATAACTCCGCCTTTGTTTTAAGCGTGAGTACAGTCTCTCTCTTAAAACAACGGTAGGTACCCCCTCTTAAAAAGCGGGGGATTTCCTTAATTTGTTAAATCGGAGTCTTTCTATATTCTAAAAGGAGGGGAAGAAAATGCGTTCCACAATAATATGCGTTGATGATGAGAAATTACTCCTTAATATGCTGTATTCTCAGCTTAAGGAATGGTTCGGGAAAAATTATAATATCGAGAAAGCGACAAACGCGGCTGAGGCTCTTAAAATCCTTGATTTATATTTAAAAGCCGGAGAGGACGTTTCCGTGTTTATAAGCGATTATATTATGCCCGTCACAAAAGGGGACGAACTTCTCACCCTTGTAAAAGAGAAAACCCCTAAAACAAAAAGAATAATGCTTACGGGATACTCGGCGATAGACGGTATAATAAACGCCATAAACAAAGCGGGAATATACCGATATATTTTAAAACCGTGGGATAATAAAGATTTGATGCTTACCCTGCTTGAGGCTATAAAAGCTTATGAGCAGGATAAAATGACCTCTCAGTTAAGTAAAAATTATGAGACGCTGTATTATAAATATGAGAAACTGTACAATGAGAGCGACGCTAAATATAACGAGCTTATAAAAGCCGTATCGTCGGTCTGCGATATGAGAAGTTCCAGCGATATGGGACGTTCCGAGAAAATAGCCGAATACTGCGAGATTATCGGAAAAGAACTGAACCTTGAGCGGGAAACTTTTAAAAACCTTATACAGTCGGCTCTTCTCTTCGATATAGGAAAGCTTGGAATGAATGACGATACAATAACAAAATTGGAAAAATGTGAAAAATACGACGGAAGATACATTCAGCTTTGTTTTCAGCAGGCGGCTGTGGCCGAGACAATCTTAGAGAAAATCAGCTCGTCCGATGAGCTTATCGAAAACGTGAAATATCAATACGAGACATACGACGGAAAAGGCCCTTTTATGCTTGAGGGCGAGGAAATACCTTTAGGGGCGAGAATACTACACATAGCGAGCCTTTATTATGAGATTTCAAAAGCTCTCTCAAACGAAAGCCTCGACAAAATTCTTATGGAGTTTGTAGCAAAAGGACATACATACCTTGACACCCGCCTTACGTCCCTGTTTGTTAAAAAACTTAAAAATCCTGAACAATAGTCATAAAACCCAGCAAAAATAAAATCATCTTAAAAAAATAATTTTACTTTTGCCGGGTTTTTATATCCTCTCTTTAATCGGCTATAGCCAAACCTCTTGAAAAATAAACAAGTTTGGCGGCTAAAAATCATTTTTTCCCCATAAGGGTCAGTCGGCAAGGCCGCTATACTCTCTTTCCCCCTTTTGCTTATTTTCAAGTGATTTGACTATAATACAGCGGGCTTATTTCTTATGGCGTGTATAAAATCTGTCAAAGCTCCTCAAATTTTCTATAACAAAAATTTTCATAACCAGCGGCGAAAGTATTCGCCTCAGACTGTCAAAAAAAACTAAATATTAAAAAATCACGAACTTTTAAAGAATTAGAAATCGCGAAAAGCGTCGCGAACTTAAATCCGCGAGACGAGCTTTGCTCATCTGAGGAAAAAATTTGACTTTAGAGAATGACAACGTCATTCCCGTAAAAGTCACAATTTTCATACAAAACGAAATCAAGTCGGCAAAACGCAGATTTCGTAAAATTGCGGAAAATATTCGCCTTTGTATTCAGTAGGCTTTCGCACTCCCCTTAATACAAGAGTAAGTTCCCACACTTAAAAAGCGGGGAACTTACTCTGTCAGTTAAAAAGCCAGCCAAATGCTTTCTTTAAATATCAGGGATAAGATATTTTTTTATTTCTCAACCACAGCGACCTCCACATCGCCGTTTTCATTCTCAATAACCGAGACAGAGTTTCCCTCCTCTTTTTCTCCGTCGTCCTCTACATTGGCTATATCCTCCGAGTCAATTACCTGTTTCGCCATATCTATAAACTCATCGGGCTCAATCCATTCGCTGTCCATTGATAATAAACAGTACGCCGCCCCGTTTTCATACCAAACAACACTTTGATTAATTTGTGTTTCAATCTCCTGACTTCCATAAGCGCACATAAGCTTGCCTTTTTTATAAGCCTCTATTTCCTCGTCAGATAAATAAGGATAAACTCTTGTTATATCTTCAGCATTCGGATATTCCTTTCTAACCTCCGCCATAAGAGCCTCCGCTTTCGCCTTATCCTCGGCGCTTACCTCTTTCTCCTCTATATCGGGCGGAAACGCCTTATAAGTATAGTCGGAATAATGTATATCAACATTTTTGTAATTAACGGCTTTGTCATATCTTTCGTCAGAATACATATCCATTGACATTTTGTCGGCTGAAAAATAAATTTTATGTTCCGAATCCATACCCTTGTTCTTTATATAGTCAAAATGAGCGTTTTTGCTCTCGATAACCACATTTCCGGCCTCGTCCATTCCCTTATCATTTGAAAAGTTATAAAAGTCAAATTTAAAGCCGTTATCAAATTCCTTTACATATTTAAAGTTATAGTCAAACTCTTTTTTGATTGTTTCCTTGTCGGGAAAATCCGTTTTTCTTGTAAGATGAGAGCTTCCCCCCGACCAGCTCACAACGCCTGAAGACGCGATAATTCCTGTAGCGGCCGTAAGGCTTAAAACAACAGCCGCGACTAAAACATAAGATTTTTTAATTTTAAATTTCATAATTTTCCCTCCATTTAATTTAGATTTAATACAATTAAGCATATCGTCGGAAGCTTTTATATCTTCCGTAACATAATCAAAAGTCCTTTTAAGCTTCCTGTCAAAATCACGGTCTGACATATTTGAGGATTTCATCGTTCTCACACTCCTTTGAGAAATCATTTAAAAATCGTTTAAGCTTTTTTCTGGAATTAAAGAGCCTCGACTTTACAGTACCCTGAAAACAACCCATAATCTCCGATATTTCCTTTATGGAAAACTCATTAAAGTAAAAAAGTATAACCGTTATCCTTGACTTTTTATCAAGCATATCAATACATCGATAAAGCTCCTCATATTCTTCTTTCTCAAAAGCTTTAAAAGAACTTTGTCCAAGGTTTTCAGAATTTTCCTCCGCCTTATCAAAAATATCTTGAACGGGGGTTACTCTTTTACTGGAGTTTGAGTGTTTCCATGAAAGCCTCGTCACAATTTTAAAAAACCATGGTTTGAACAATTCGGGATTTTTTAATGTTTTTATTTTGGAACAGCATAAAATAAAAGCCTCCTGAACAACGTCCTCGCTTGTGAACCTGTTTCCCGTAATAAGATAGGCGGTTCTTACAGCCTTGTCCTTATATAGATAGAAAATCTCGTCAAAAGCGGAATAGTCGCCTTTTTGCATTTTTATAACAACTTCAGCCTCACACATAATAACCCCCCGTTTGTAAAAATACATATCTCACAACAATTCCATAATAACTAAAGTATAGAAAAGCATTTTATTCAATATTTCTTTACACTTTTGGTGTTTATACTAATCCTGCGTCAAAACTACTCAAATTTTTGTATAGCAAAAATTCTCGTAAGCAACGGCGAAAATATTCGCCTTTGTATTCAGTAGGCTGGTCGCAAAACTTCATTTTGATGCTCGCCCTTGCAACCTGGCTTGCACTCCCCCCGAATAC
>CANOGI010000162.1 GCA_947565475.1 uncultured Eubacteriaceae bacterium | reverse complement strand
GATTATCCCCGCCAGAAACAACACCAATACTAAGCTCTCCATTCACGCATACCGCCGGAAAATAAAAATTACATTCCTCTTTGCGGTCAGCTATACTGCAAAAAATATTTTTTTCCTTGCATAAAGTATAAATAAAATGATTTACCTCTCTGTCATCAGTAGCGCCGATTACCATAAAAGCCCCGTCTAAATCCGACGGCTCAAATTTTTTTCTAATATATATAACGTCTTTATCATTTCTCTGAGAAAAAAAATTTGGAGAAATAACTTTCACTTTAGCGCCGAATTTTAAAAGCGTATCCGTTCTCCTCGCCGAAATCTTCCCTCCTCCGACAATCACGACAGTTTTCCCCAAAATATCAATAAATAAAGGAAACATCATATTTTTTTCATTTTCTTTTACTTTACCATCAATAATTTGTTTTACCTCTTCCATGGACAGCCCGTCTTTCTCAAAAGGTCTTTTAATAACTATCACTTTAGCCCCCGCACTTTCAGCGGCGGCGATTTTTTCAGCGACTCCCCCATTCTTTCCAGAATCTTTTGTAACGAGCCATTTTATATTATATTTTTTAAATTCCATAAGGTTTTCTGAATAGGAAAAAGGGCCCTTTTTATAAATAACGTTATCAAGTTTAAGTTCATCGCATTTTTCTGTCGCGTCTTTAACAGGTAAAACCCGGGCGACAATCCTTTTCTCATAGTCATCAATATCTCTGTACTTAAAGATTTCTTTGCTCCCCGTTGAAACAAATATATTTCCCTTTGTATCTTTTAAAATATTAACAGCTTCCTCTACAGAATTAACATAGATTAGTCCATTTTTATAACCACAAGTTTTTTCTCTTAAAAGTCTTATATATTCTATTCTAAGTTCTGTACAGGCAAAAAAAATATAATTTGTCACAATTTCAGCGAAAGGATGAGTAGCGTCTATAACAAAATCCGCTCCCGAAAGAGCGTTTTTTATCTCATCTTTCCCCAATCGCCCCACATTTACGTTTATATATGGCAAATCTCTCATAACATTCTTTCCGTAATCCGTAGCCACAAAAACCTCCGCAAAAATTTTTTTGTCGTTAAGATACTCGCTTATTTCCCTGCCCTCGCTTGTTCCTGAAAAAACAACAACTCTCATATATTAACATATCCTCTCGGCGTAACCATTTTCCCATTAATAATTTTTGTTTGACTGTTTCCAATAATAACCGTTGTAAACATATCAGCCTTAACGCTTTGAAGCTCATTAAGGGTAACAATGTGATATTCCTGTCCGTTTCTTCCGATGTTTTTTGCATATCCACAGATAGTATCAGCGTTTTTATGTTTAAGTATGATTTGACAAGCTTTTTTTAAATAATCCTCTCTTTTTTTACTTGAGGGATTATAAATACAAATAACAAAATCTCCCTCTGAGGCAAGCTCAAGCCTCTTTTCAATTTTATCCCACGGAGTAAGCAAATCACTTAAACTTATAACGGCAAAATCATGGCTAATAGGCGCCCCTAAAACCGACGCCCCGCTTAAACAGGCCGTTATCCCCGGAATAACCTCAATTTCCACCTCGGGATAATTCTCACACACCTCATAAATAACGCTCGCCATGCCGTACACTCCCGAATCACCGCTTGAAACCATAGAAACCGTTTTCCCCGACAAAGCATACTCAAGAGCTTTCTCACACCTTAAAACTTCTTTCGTCATAGGCGATGTAAAAATCTCTTTATCATTGATTTTATCTTTTATAAGGTCTATGTAATAAGTATATCCCATAATAACATCACTTTCACCAATAGCGTCCACAGCCCTTTGGGACATTTGCTCAAATCCTCCCGGACCAAGCCCGACAACATATATTTTTTTCATAATCTCGCGCGCTCCCTGACTTTTTTCTTACATAAATCAATAATATCCGGACTAATATAATCTTTCATTCCACCTAAAAGCATATCGACGGTTTTGTCTACCGTTTTCGCGACAACATTGTCAATTTTATAAGAATCAGCGAATTTAAACTCACTTTTTACAATTCTTCTCGAAATAATATCTTTTAATTCCTCTATGCTTTGTAAAGACATTTTATAATTCTCCCAATTAAAAAAAAGCCTCGTAAATTTTTCAACTATACCATATATTATATCAATTTTTTCTGAACTTATCTCCGTTTTATATCCAAATTCATCAATATTAAAACACTCGCACTCTTTTGATATTAAAGCCTCAACGTCTCTCGGAACAGCGAGGTCAATCACAATATCAGGTTTTTTGATTAAATCTTTAAATTTGTCATAAGTCAAAGTGTAATGAGGGCTTTTAGTAGCGCTTATAACAAAATCCGTACCATCGATATAATTATATCTTTCTTTATATTTTATGGCTATACATCCTTTTACAATATCATTATTGCCATGTTTATAACTTCTCAATGTAACAAAAACCATACAGCCTTTTTTTACTAAAAGTTTCTGGGCTATTTGTCCCATTTTACCGTTTCCAATAATAACGCACTTTTTATTTTTAAGATTTTCATATTTTTGACTTAAAAATTTTACGGCCGCGTAAGCGCTTGAAACAGGCGTATTTGAAATTTTAACATTAGTAAGGGCGTATTTACCGGCGGAAACAGCTATTCTAAAAAGCGTGTTAAGAGCTGAATCAGTACAGCCGTTTTCTCTGCTTATCTCCAAAGCGTGATTAATTTGACTGACAATTTGCTCTTCCCCCATAATTTGAGATTTTATCCCGCAAGCAAGCTCCATAATATAATAAACAACTTCCTCCCCCTCTCTTTTTTCAAATACACCGTCAAACTCCTGTATCTTTGAGTATTCCAGTAAAAACTTATCAGAGATATTTTCCCCCACGTCTTCCATACTCAAATAGATTTCCGTTCTGTTACAAGTTGATAAAATAATACAGCCCCATACACCCTCAATACCGCAAATATTTTGAGATATTTGAATAATTCTCTCAAAGGTAAAAGATAACTTTTCCCTTTGAGAGATATTATTGTTTTTATAATTCACTCCCGCCATAAAAAACATAACTTATAGAAGCCTCCCCTTAAAACTCTTGAGGTAATACAAAAATAATAATCCCGTTTAATTGGTCAAGACTACTCTAATTTTTGTATAACAAAAATTCTCGCAACCGACGGCGAAAGTATTCGCCTTTGTATTTAGAGTGAGACTGGTCGCAAAACTTCGTTTTGCCGCTCGCCCTTGCGACCTGGCTTGCACTCCTCCTGAATACAATAGTAAGTACCCCCCGCCTAAAAAGCAGATGACTTCCTCTGTCGGTTAAAATCCAATACCGCTTACGTTAACATTAATTCCAACAGCTAAAGTAACGCCCTCTCCAACTGTTTTTTTTATCACGAGCTTTCCAAAGTCCGACGCTAAAACAGCGCATCTCTCACAAACATTATCCGTCCCCGTAATCTTTTTTACAAACTTTGAGCCTGAAAACTCCCCTGAAATATTATTTAACTCTTCAGCGGAATAATATTTAATCTCAATCCCAAGATATTCCCTAAGTTTAATAACAGCTTTCTCATTCTTTTTCAAATCTATCGTCGCTACAGTATAAACTGAGTACCTGTCAATATTATTATCTTGAAAAACTTTTTCAAAAAGCTCTATAAGAGCGTTCTCATCTGCGTTTTTTCTACTTCCCACTCCAATAGCTATACACTTGGGAATTAAATTAAGATTACATTTATAAACATCTTTTAAATAAGGAGAAACAACTATTCCTCGTTCCATATTGAAATCACCCGATAAAATATTGTCGGGTAATTCATCATCGATGATAATATCACTTAATAATCCAACCTTTTTCCCTTCAAGAAGCGCTGATGAAATATACTTAATATTACAAATATTATGTATCTTAAATTTTTTTTTTACCGCCCAGCAATCAACCGCCCATACCCCGTTAATATCTGTAGCTGTGGTTATAACTGGTATTCCTTTTGTATACTGACATATTTTTTCGGCAAAAACATTAGCGCCGCCTATATGTCCTGACAGTATAGGCACAGCGTATTTTCCAAGTTCATCGCAGACAATAACGGCGGGGTCTGTCTCCTTGCTCTTTATAAATCCTGATATTGCTCTGACAGCTATTCCGATAGCGCTTATAAATATTATAACATCACCGTCCGCGAAAGCTTTTTCCGTCCATTTTATAAGACTTTCCGTCCTTATCTTTCTGAAACATGTGCGCACATCAGACCCGTCAAATATTTCGCGCATTTTTTCATTCAATAAATCACCCTTATCAGTAAATGATATACTATAAATTATCAATAATTAATCGCCCTTTCTAAATTCATGAGAAAAAGATGGATTATATAATAACGACCTTTTATAATTATTGCCTAAAAAATCACCTACTATAATAAGCGCTGTTTTTTTTATATTGTTTTCCTCAGCGGACTTCGCGATTTCCGAAACAGTTGTTTTTATCACCTTTTCATCACTCCAGGTAGCTTTATATACAATAGCGGCAGGAGTATTAGGTTCATATCCGCCTTTAATAAGCTTTTTTGAAAGCTCATTAAGCATACCAGCCGAAAGAAAAATCACCATAGCGGCGTTATGAGAGGCGAGAAGAGAAATTTCCTCTTTTTCCGGAACAGGGGTTTTCCCCTCCATTCTGGTAATTATAACACTTTGGCTTACGTTTGGAATGGTATATTCTGTTTTTAAGGAAGCGGCGGCTCCAAAAAGGGAGCTCACGCCTGGACATATTCTATATTCTAAATTATATTTATCAAGAACATCCATCTGCTCTTTCACGGCTCCATAAATAGAAGGGTCTCCCGTGTGCAGTCTTACCGTGTTTTTTCCATCTTTCTCCGCTAAGACCATAACAGATGTAATCTCCTCAAGAGTCATTTCGGCACTGTTGTAAATTTCGCATTCCTTTTTGGCGAAATTAAGTAATTCAGCGTTTACAAGGGAACCGGCGTATATTATAACATCGGCTTTCTCAATAAGATTCTTTCCCCTTACCGTTATTAAATCAACAGCCCCTGGCCCCGCTCCCACAAAATCAATCATATAAACGCCTTCTTTCAAATTTTCGTTTCTTTTACAATAATTACTGAAAAATAATTTGATTTATAATCAAGCTCATTAAGATTTTTATATATTTTCTCATTTTCCATACCGCATCGTTCTACCATTACGCTTTTATCAAGCAAATTTTCCTCATTTAAAATATCTCGTA
>CANOGI010000161.1 GCA_947565475.1 uncultured Eubacteriaceae bacterium | reverse complement strand
AGGAATCGGAAGATTCAGTCTTGATTTTAACAGAATCGGTAACGTCAATAGTAATAGTTTCTTCTGAGAAAGGTAGAGGAGGCTCTTTTTTATAATTATCCTCGTATGATATAGAGTCAGAAGGTTTTGAGTCTGTATTTTTTTCAGGTTTCTCAGCAATAGAAACGGAGAGAGTGTTGTCGGATATTGAAGTAATTTTAGCGAGTTTAATATTTTTGTTTTTAAAGATTCTGCCGTGGATATTTGAAATCTCAATAAGCTCGTTATCGTCATTATAAACAAGTGTTATGACATCATCAACGGACAGAGAGGAAATATCAGAGGAATCGGAAGATTCAGTCTTGATTTTAACAGAATCGGTAACGTCAATAGTAATGGTCTCGTTTGATAAAGGAATAAGGGGTTCTTTTTTATTACTATCCTCACTAATATCATCTGAGAGGGATTTAGAGAGTTTTTTATTTGCTGTTTGTTTTTCTGATCTTTCAAAAAGTGTGAGAGAAATTGTGTTATTGGAGATAGCTGTGATTTTACCAAATTTGATTTTATCTTTAGAAATTTTTGGCGAAATATTTTCATATTGCTCTGTTTTGATATTTTCCGCAAACGTGGATAAAGTCCCGATTAACACCGTTCCGGTTAATATTGTTGATAATAAAATTACACTTATTTTCTTTTTCATAAACAAAACCTTCTTTCTTGTAATATAAATTTAGCTGTTATTAATAAAATTATTGTTAAAGAAGAGCTGTAATATAGGTGTACCTAAAAACTTTATACGTGTAGTTAAAAATTTTAGATTAAAAAAATATTTTTAATTTAAATAGGATTAGAGTATTTTATAGACTATAAAAATTTCTTTTATTTTTGTGTTCTTTAGTGTAGTCAAATTACTTGAAAAGGAGCAAAAGGAGGCGGGATAAAAATTGTTTTTACAAGGAAGAGGCTGGTCGTAAAGCTTCGCTTTACTGCTCGCCCATGCGTCCTGGGAAGGAGAGCGTAGCCGAAAGCCTACGCCGACTGACAATGACACAGTAAAAAGGATTTTTAGTCGCCGAACTTGTTCGGGTTTTCAAGTGATTTGACTATATACTTAGTTTTTAGGAAGCCCATAAAAAAATTTCTTTAACTGCTTTTATAATAGCGTTATTTTATATTTGGAAAAAGAAGATAATAATTAATTATAGATTAAAAAAGTTTAATATTTAAGCTGTCAAAAAATATAAAATCTAAATTTTAAAGAGTTATAGTTTTAAAGAGCTCCGTTTTAATCTTTGCTGTTCGCTATTGCGGATAGTTTGAGATAAACACGAGCGTGCCGATTTTTTCGGCACGCTGAAGATTTAGTATTTTTTTTTGATTATAAAATAACTTAGATAATATAAAAAAATTAAAGCACATATTGAATAGGCTAAAGTTTGGCTTATTATATAGTAATTTAATATTCTGGAGACAAAGACACCGACCCCCATAGTAAGAATATAAATGTAAAACGCTATAGATTTGGATTTTTCGGATAGGAATTTATTGCGTTCATCATTAATTTGTATATTTAATTTTTTCGCGTAATCTTCGTTGTTTTTATATTTTAAAATTTTATATATATTAATAATTGAGCAAAAAATAATTCCTATCCCAAATGAGTTCCAAAATGAGTCGTCAAAATTTTTAAGTAATGTTCCAATAAATATGCCAAATCCAATTAAACTAAAAATAATATACAATAAAAGTTTTTTATTTAAACTCATAATTATTCCTCCTCATAAATGAAAATTTTTTCTATTGGTATTGAAAAGTACTTTGCGATTTTAAACGCTAATAAAATCGAAGGATTATATTTTCCGTTTTCAAGTGAACTGATTGTTTGACGGGATACTGATAACGCGGTTGCAAGATGTTCTTGGCTTATCCCCCTTTCCTTACGAATTTTTTCAAGATTATTTTTCAAAGGTGAGGCCTCCATTCTTATGTAAAGTATGCTTTACATAGTTATTATAACATATAATTAAGTAATGTCAAGTATACTTTACAAAAAATAAATGAAAAGTTTTATTTGTATACGATAAAATCAGTTATATAAAAGTAACAGTTTTATTAATAGACCACTATTAATAAACATATGACCAGTTAATAACTCTTTAACAGTCTTTATTTAATACACATCTTATAATCCTTGACCTATAAACTCAAATATGATATAATGTGTACATTAATAGGAGGACACTATCAATTTAACCTCGTCAGGGATAGACTCTTTCTCTTCTAAAGTATGGAATATTCACCATAAATTGGGCGACAAGAGAAATGAGCAGTCTTTTACAAAGCAAAAATGCCGATACAGCTTAAATTTTGCCGACATTCTGCGCTGAAGAAGTAATTGGCTGTATAGATATTTTGACCTAAAATGTAAAAAACGTCCAATTTTTTTGACTGTTAAGAAAATATTGATTAATTTTAGTTGTTAAAAATAATTTTAGATTGTGAAAATTTGGGAGTTTAGTTATTTTTTGACTTCTTCAATAAATCATGGTTTTAGTTATTGATATGTGAATTAAAATCCGAGTATTTTAAAAATGAGTTAGCGCCGAAAAAAATTAAAGTTTTAATATTTCCCAGTAAATTAAAGAAAAGAGGTTATAAAATGTTAAGTTTGAGAAAAAAAAGTTCACTTATAAAGTCTCTCGCGGAGTTGAAAAAAGACGATTATTCTCAGGAACCAGAATTAAACGACGTTTATCAAAGGTTACTATTTGGAAGAGAAAAATTTTTGGAGGTTTTTGAGAAGAATCTTAAAGCCGTTATGCAGATAAGTTCTTTAGATTTAACAATGAATCACCTTACACAAGAAATTATAGGTATATCTCATGATATAACAAAAGCTACTGAGGCCATTTTTGGTTCGAGTTCGGACGGTTCTATTGCATTGGAAGAATCCAACAATAAACACAATGAGATGACGAGCACAATTGTTAAACTTTCTTCTGAGACCGAAAAAGTAAATAAAAAGATAGAGTCGGGACAGAGTGATTTAACGGCGATAAAAGAACTTTCAAGCAAAACGATTGAGATTTCTATGGAAATGCAAAAAAATATGGATAATTTGTTTAATCTTATTAATCGGATTAATGGTGTAATCGAAGGAATAGATTCTATATCTTTGCAAACAAATATTTTATCATTAAACGCTTCTATTGAGGCGGAAAAGGCAGGGGCAGCTGGAAAGGGGTTTGCTGTTGTCGCTGAGGAAATCAGAAAATTATCAAGACAAACTCAGGAAATGACTGGAACGATGGGTAAATTTGTGGACGGTATAAAAATCGCATCACAAGAAAGTACAAAAAGTGTTGAGAATACAATAAACGCTCTTAAAATAATGACGGAAAAAATAAAAAATGTATGGGAATTAAATGACGAAAATCAAAAGCATGTTTCAGAGGTTAGTAGCTCTATTAACTCAATAGCTTCTGTCAGCAAAGAAATTAGTAATTCTATGTTAGAAATGGAAAAACAGCTGGGTGATAGTATGGGCTTTATGAATACGGTTATTCAGCATTTAAAGAAATCAATTGAGCCAGTTGTCGATATAGAAAAAACGCTTGATCAAACAGTAAAGGGAATGGGCTCAATGACAGGAGACTCATTTTTTAGGTTAGAGAATAGAGAATTTGCTAAACATGTTAGAAACGCTATTGAAGCGCATAATATATGGCTTAATAATTTAAGGAATATGGTTGGGGAGAGGAAAGTAGGTCCGTTACAGCTTGATTCGGCTAAATGTGGTTTTGGGCATTTTTATCATTCTGTAAAACCTAATATACCTGAAATTACTGAGATATGGAATGAACTTGGAAGTAAACATGAAAGATTTCATAAATATGGTACTGATGTAATAGCTTCGTTGAATAGAGAGGATTATTCAAAAGCGGAACGAATATTAAAAGAGGCTGAGCACTTTTCTCGTAGATTAATTGCTGATATGGAAAAAATCGCGAGAATGTCGGAAAAATAGACGGATTATTCAAATTAAAAAATGCTTACGATTAATAAATACTATTTTGTTTTTTTGTTCTATATGAAAAAAGTATATGTAAAAGTTTTAATTAATTTTATCAAAAATAATTTTATAGCTTAGAAATTTTTATATTTATATAGCTCTTTTTAAGTTACATTTACTATTTTAGATTTTTACTTATTTTATTTTTAGATATGCTAAAAGACAACAATAAGAAAAGGATAGATTAATATTATGAAAATAAAAAAAGTAATTTTATTTATTTTATCAATTATTTTTATTTCGCTGATAATGTTTACCGGTTGTGAGGAAGAGCCTAAAGTTCTTAAAGTTGGTATTAAAGACTCAGTTATTGGTTTTAGTCATAAAGATAAAGTTTCAGGGGAATATACAGGAATTGAAGTCGAACTCGCAAAGAAACTCGCTCAAAGTCTTGAATATGACGATGTTGAGTTTAAAGTTGTAACGGCGGCGACAAGGACAGAACTTCTTGACTCAGGTGAAGTCGATTGTGTAATCGCTACATTTACTATTACTGATGAAAGAAGAAAGAATTGGGATTTCTCTACTCCGTATTATACAGACGTTGTTACCGTTCTTGTGGAAAATGATGACAAAATTACTGACCTTTCTGGGCTTTTAGGAAAGGAAATAGGTGTGGCGAAAGGATCCACGTCAGCTTATAATCTTGTAAAAGCAATGAGTGAAAAAGGGCTTTTGGGAGACTATAAAGTTCCTGATTCCGCGAAAGAGTTTGATATTTCATCGTTTAATGAGAAAGGTATAGTGTTTGACCAGTTTGGAGATTATCCCGTTATTTCCAGTGCTATGGAATCAGGAATTATAGACGCTTTTTGTGTTGATAAATCAATTCTCGCCAATTTTAAAACAGAAAACCGCAGTTACATAAAAGATTCTTTTGCTCCTCAAGAGTATGGTGTCGCTACGAAAAAAGGTTCTGAACTTTCATCAGCTATTGACCGATATATTAAAATATGGCTTAAAGACGGTACTATAGACAGATATATTAAGCAATTTGGAATTGAGTAATTTGTATTTTATTCATTATTAATTTTGTAAAAAAATCACCTCATTAACTTATAAAAGTTATCTTGAGGTGATTTTTTTTAGTGTTTTAGTATAAAACTATTGGTAATTTTAGATTATCTCTTTAGAAATTCTTATATGTCGGAATAGCCTGTATTTCTGGGCTTTTCCGGCATTTTAGATATGGGGAGAAGTTCACATATACCCTCATAAACC
>CANOGI010000160.1 GCA_947565475.1 uncultured Eubacteriaceae bacterium | reverse complement strand
GACAAAAAAAGCGATGAGTTTTTTCTTACAGAAGAGGAAAAAGAATATATTGAGGAAAAAGGTACTATAAAAGCGGCTGTAGCGGACAACAGACCTCCTATGACATTTTTTGACGAGGAAAGCGGAGAATATACGGGAATTGTTATTGATATTGTAAATCTCGCCGCGTCGAAAGCGGGTATTAAAATTGAATTTAAGAAGTCGGAGAATTATAAGGACGCTATACAAAAAATACGAAGAGGCGAAAGTAATATAATTTGCGACTTTTTTTATAATTATAGCTGGGCTGAGAAAAATGGCATAAAAATGACTTCTCCATATTTGGATTCTCTTGAATACAGTGAGGTTATAAACAAAGAAAAAGTTAATTATGACAAAAAAGCTTTGAAAGTCGCTTATGTGGATAATTATTTTTTTAATGAGAAATTTTTGCTTACTAAATTTAATAGAGATCAAATGAAGCTATATAAATCCGAAGAGGAGTGTATTGAGGCCGTGAATAACGGTGATGTCGATGCGGCGTATATTATTTCTTACGTTGCTGAGAAAATTGCGCGAGAGAAAAATTATTATGACATAGAATTATTTAAATATCCGGAATTTAGGCACGCTATATGCATTGGAATAGGCAGAAACGAGGATGTGAGATTGCTTACTATTTTGGATAAAGCTATTGAGAGTATAAGTCCTGATGAGATAAACAATATTATAGGAAAGCACAGCGTTTCGGGAAAAAATGCTTTTAATATGCTTTTATATATTAAGAAGTATCCCATTATTTTTATTATTATTGTTTTGCTTATTATATTTGTTGGCGCAAAAATCGCTCTTCATATTTTTAGAATTAAGAAAAGATACGATAAAACTATTTTTGATTTGGCTTATATTGACAAGGTTACCGGACTTTGGAATATAAACGGTTTTATTTCGGAAATAATAAAAAAAATAAACGACAATGATTTTAAAGATAGAAAGTTTGCCGTTATCTCTTTTGATATTTCAAAGTTTAGGGTGATAAATGAACATTATGGCAGATTCGCTGGTGACAAAATTTTAAGATATGTAGCTAATAATCTTAATAACGAGTTGCCTTACGGAGGAGTTATCGCCAGGTCAAGTATGGATAATTTCCTTGCTATGATTCCTTATTATGAGAAAAAAGAATATTTCAGTTTTTTAAAAAGAGTGTATGAGAAAATGAGATATTATGAGGACGGGGGAATCGCTCTTAAATTAAGTTTTCAATGCGGTATATATCTTATTACCGATAAGAGC
Source organism: uncultured Eubacteriaceae bacterium (assembly GCA_947565475.1). Taxonomy (GTDB): domain Bacteria; phylum Bacillota; class Clostridia; order Lachnospirales; family CAG-274; genus MGBC114079. The sequence continues at coordinate 4,009 of CANOGI010000160.1, read as the reverse complement.
GTGAGTGTTGACGCCGCTGTGGATATGGCGGAAATAGCGAGAAAAGAGGCTAAAACAACAAGAAACGATAAAATCGTTATTTTCGATAAAAAAATGGAGAATAAGATTATAAAAGAAAAAGAAATTGAGGAAAATATGGAGAAAGCCCTCGACGAACGGGAATTTATTGTTTATTATCAGCCTAAAGTTGATATTAAAACAGAAAAAATTATTGGGGCAGAGGCTCTTGTACGTTGGATTTCAAAGAAAAACGGATTTATGAATCCGGGAGAGTTTATTCCTATTTTTGAAAGAGAGGGTTTTATTATAGAGCTTGACTTTTTCGTACTTGAGGAAGTATTTAAATTAATAAAAGAATGGCTTGATAATGGCAAAAATCCTATTACTATTTCGGTAAATCAGTCAAGAGTGCACCTTAGCAATCCATTTTATATTGAGCGGCTTGAAAATCTTATTAAAAAATATGGGATACCGACAAAATATATTGAGCTTGAGCTCACTGAAAGTCTTTTTATGGAAATAGACACCGCAGTTGATACAGTTAATAAACTTAAAGGACTTGGCTTCTCAATTTCTATTGATGATTTCGGCTCGGGATTTTCTTCACTTAATATGCTTAAATCAATGCCTATTGATGTTGTGAAAATTGACAGGGAATTTCTTAATGAATCTGAGAATTCTCAAAAAGCTCAGAAGATTATATGCAAAATTGTTGAAATGGCTATGGAGCTTGATATGAATGTTATTTGTGAGGGTGTCGAGAAAGTTGAGCAAGCCAAATTTCTTAAAAGTATAGGGTGTTATTACGCTCAGGGATTTTTATATGCTAAGCCTATGCCTGAAACGGAATTTCGTGATAAGGTAAAAGGTGTTATTGAGAAAATAAAATAAGGTGACTTCTTATGGCGGAGATTATTAATTATTTGAGTGAGTTTAATATTGTCTCAATATTTTTAAGACTTATTTTAGCCGTTATTTTTGGTGGAATAATAGGTCTTGAGAGGAGAATGCGAAAAAGAAACGCCGGTCTCAGAACTTTCGCGCTTGTATGCGCCGGCTCTGCTTTGGCTATGCTGACAAACGAGTATTTGATTTTACGTTATGAGATGGCTGTAGACCCCGGAAGAATGGCTTCTCAGGTTATAAGTGGTGTAGGCTTTTTAGGTGTGGGAACTATTATTTTAAACGGTGAAAAAGTAAGAGGGCTTACCACGGCGGCAAGCCTTTGGGCGACGGCGGCCGTTGGAATCGCTGTTGGGAGTGGATTTTTTCTCGGCGCTTTTTTCGGTTTTTTTGTTATTTTTGTTTCTACCACTTTTATGCATAAGTTTGAGGAGAGAGCGGACAAAAGGAATAAATTTATCACGGTGTACGCCGAGATAAAAAAGGAAATTGGAGTGGCGTGTATTGTCAAGTATATAGCGGATAACGACTTTTCTCTTTACTCGATTGAGAAATTGGAGAAAAGGGAAGAAAATGATGATTTATATGTTTATGTTGAGATAAATCTGAAAAGACGTGTTGAACATGGAAAAATTATTCTTGATATTAATCTGCTTGACGGTGTGGTGTATGCGGAGGAGATAAAATGAGAGGTGATTTTATGAAGAAAATAATATTTTTTTTTAATTTTATTGTTTTATGTTTTTGTATTGGGATTATTGGCTGTGCTCCTGCTAAAAACACGTATGAGAGAGGATTTTTAACGACAAGTGAATTTAGCGGAGAAACGGAAAATATAGTTTCGGAGCAATCTGATTTGAAAAAAATAGAAAACGATAACAGTAAAATACCGGAGTCTGGAAACGGCGTTTTAAAACATGGCGGGCTTAAAGCCATAAACGGTAAAATTATTGACCAAAGCGGAAATAACGTTGTTTTGAAAGGAATGAGCACTCATGGTCTTGTGTGGTTTCCGGCGTTTACCAATAAATATAGTATTCAAAAAACAAAAGACAGTGGGGCGAATGTTTTTCGGGCCGCTATGTACACTGAGGAGTATGGAGGGTATACTACAGGAGAGGCGGAAAGACAAAACTCAGAGAGTATTTTATATTCAGCGGTTGACAACGCTATTTCTCTTGACATGTACGCTGTTGTCGACTGGCATGTTCTAAATGACGCTAATCCTCAAAAACATAAATCGGAGGCTTTGTCATTTTTTGACAAGGTTTCTAAAAAGTACGCCGATAATCCAGCGGTAATTTACGAGATATGCAATGAGCCTCACGGCGTGAGCTGGAAAAACGACATAAAGCCTTATGCCGAGGAAGTTATACCTGTTATAAGAAAAAATTCTCCCAAGGCTCTTATTATTGTAGGAAGCAATACGTGGAGTCAGGATGTGGACGAGGCGGCGGATGACTTATTAAAATTTGAGAATATCGCGTATTCTTTTCATTTTTATTCGGGAACCCATAAGCTTGACGCTTTTAAGCCTAAAATCGAGAAAGCTTTGTCAAAAGGGGCGACTGTGTTTGTGACTGAGTGGGGAACAAGCGACGCCAGCGGAAATAACGGCAATTATTTTGACGAGGCTAATAAATGGCTTGATTATCTTGATGAGAGGGAAATAAGTCGTATTAATTGGTCTTTATGTGATAAAAATGAGTCTTCTGCCGCTATTTTAAACGGAGCGGATCCTGAAAGCTGGAATGAGAATAATTTATCTGAGTCGGGGAAGTTTATATTTAAGAGTTTAAAGAGATAATATGTTTGATTATTATAATTTATATTACAGATATAACGGATAATGATTTACAAAGTTTTAAACGGGTTTGTTTATTCAACTATAGTAAAATAAGAAAGGTACAAACAAGCAAATTTTAATAAAATCTGATATATTAGGCTGTTATTTTATTGTTTTGCCTTAAAAATTTCATAAATTGTTATAATTTAGTTATGTCTGTGTATTTAATTTGTTGATATAGGAGGATTTTATAATGAAATACATAGTTGTTTTAGGAGATGGAATGGCTGATGAGCCTATAGAGAGGCTTGGAGGGAAAACACCTTTGGAATATGCCGATACACCCACCATGGATATGCTTTCAAAAAAGTCAGAAATTGGTCTTGTTCATACAATTCCGGAGGGAATGAAACCAGGAAGCGACACGGCAAATCTTTCTGTTATGGGATATGATCCTAAAAAATATTATTCGGGACGCTCGCCATTAGAGGCTTTAAGTATAGGGGTTGATATGAAAGACACTGATATTGCTTTAAGATGTAATATTGTTACTGTTTCTGACGATGATTTGCCATATGAAGAAAAGACAATTATTGACCACAGCTCAGGGGAAATTTCCACAAAGGACGCGGAGGTTCTTATTAATGCTGTGAAAAAAGAGCTTGAGACATCGGAATATAAATTTTATGTCGGTACGAGTTACCGTCATTTGACCATTTGGGATAAAGGAGAGGTTGTGGATTTATCCCAGCCTCATGATATTTTAGGAAAGGTTATTGGCGAATACCTTCCTAAACAGAACGCTTTAAAAGAAATGATGAAAAAAAGCTATGACATTTTAAATAATCACCCTATTAACATTGAAAGAGCGAAAAAAGGTCTTAATAAAGCCAATTCTATCTGGTTTTGGGGAGCGGGTACAAAACCTGCCCTTGATTCCTTTGAGGATAAAAACGGTAAAAAGGGAGCAATGATTTCAGCGGTTGACCTTCTTAAAGGGATTGCCGTAGGCGCTAAAATGGAAGTGTTTATTGTAGATGGAGCGGACGCTACTCTTAACACAAATTATGAGGGGAAAGCGGCCGCCGGAGTTGACGCTGTCTTAAATAAAGGATTTGATTTCTCTTATATTCATGTTGAGTCTCCCGATGAGATGGGTCATCAGGGCAGTGTGGAAAATAAGATAAAAGCTATCGAGTATCTCGATAAAAGAGTTATTAAAGTTGTTTATGATGAAATGAAAAAAGCGGGGGTTGATTTCAGGCTTGCTATTCTTCCGGACCATCCCACGCCTATCGCCTGCAGAACTCATACGAGTAC
>CANOGI010000159.1 GCA_947565475.1 uncultured Eubacteriaceae bacterium | reverse complement strand
TTCGGCTACGCTCTCCTTCCCAGGACGCGTGGGCGAGCGGTAAAGCGAAGCTTTACAACCAGCCTCTTCCTTGTAAAAACAATTTTTATCTCGCCTCCTTTTGCTCCTTTTCAAGTGGTTTGACTATAACTTCACCGAAATCATCGTAAAATTTAAAAAGCGGTTTGTTTTTATAATTATTATGTACTTCTCATTTAAGTAAATACCGTATAATTTAAAAATAAAGATAATTTTTAAAAAAAGCAGTCTTTAAATAAGTCTAATATTAAACTTATTTAAAGACTGTAGAAGAAAGCATTAAAAAACATTGAATAAAATATTTTTTTGACGATACAAGTATTGATATGAAGTTTCAAAAGAAGTCTATTATAGTTAATACGCTTAAAAACATAAAAAAGGGGGTGTGAAAAATAAATTTTTCACACCCCCTTAAAATTATTTACTTGCCTGCTGGTTTTCTTCTCTCAATCGGGAAATCAACCGAATCATCTAAAACTTTTTGAAGTATAATTACAGCGTCGTTGGCCGTAATAATTCCATCTCCGTCTACATCGGCAGCTTTTCTGCTCGCTTCAGCGCCTTCTCTGTTGGCGTCAAGAACATATAAAAGAGCGAGTGATGCGTCAGCGGCGGTAATATGGTTGTTTTGGTCTGTGTCTCCATAACGTACGTTAGGATCCCATGTTACCTTTTCAACATAGTGAATAGGAAGCCAGTCAACTCCAAACCAGTCTGTAAGTTTAATAGCGGCGGCCTCTTCGTCCGTCATCTTCTTGCTGGCGGATGTCACAAGAGCCGTTCCGTCCTCTCTTTTCGTATTATATTCTGTATAATTGGCACTTTCCGGTTTCGCCCCTGACATATCTGTATATCCTCTTTTGGTAATTATGTCGCCGTAAACTGTTGTGTTAAAATATGTCACTGTTGAGTTAGCGCCCCATGGACGGCCAAAATCGCTTTCCTTGCTTGGTTTAATTGTTCCCTCGTTTGTCGCGGTAACTTTACAGTCATAGAAAAGGTATCCTTTTCCGCCGAAGTCATATTTGGTAGCTGTCAAATGACCTCCCGCCGTATTGTCGCTGTATCCGCAGAAGTTCAAAATACAGTCCTCGAATACAACCTGACCATCGCCGAAGATATAGTCTGTCATTCCCTCAACGAAACATTCTTTAAAATATTCTCTGATTTGAGGATTAATATACAATGTGTCTTGGCTTGATGAGAATTTACATTTATAAAACTCTCCTCTGTCGCCTTCCACGATTATGGCCGCGGCTCTTTCTGTTGCCGCTCTGCTCTTAGCGTCCGCTGTCGGGGAAGTTCTGTCATATTTAATAGCTTCAGCCCCACTTGGCGCAACGCCGTCGGCGATTTCCTCTTCTGTTATATATTTGTTAAATGAATGTTCAAAGAAAATGTTCTCAGCGTAGAAGTCCGTAGCGGTGCTCCTGATATTAAACGCTCCGCCCCATCTTGCGACATTGGCTGTTTTCTCTGTGTCCTTGCCGTTCTTGAGATATTTGTCAACAGCGTTTAACTCGTTATAGTATCCGTCTGAGCCGGCGCTGTAATATTTATATCCTATTCCATAGTACCATGTAAGTATAACGTCTTGGCTTGGGTCTGTGTTTACTAAAGACACGTTAGGTCTTGTAAGTATGTGCTGCGCTCTGTAAGTACCTGGAGCGATGTGAATAGTAACTCTCTTGTCGTTAGCTTCCGCCGGCATAGCGTTTACATATTCTAAAGCCTCTTTCAATGTTGCGAAATGATTAGCTCCAGCCTCACTGTCAACATAAATATCCGCCACGTACTCCGCTTTCTTAGGAGCGGTGGAAATAAAGTAAACGTCTTTCATAACAGCCTCTCCGTTTACAACAATGTGAGTCGCTTGCTTATAAGGCTTTCCTGATGCTATTGTAACGTCAACTTTGTAAACGCCGTCCACAAGTTTAATGCTGTATCCTCCGTCGGCGATAACTGGAGTATAAGTATAATTATCGCTTAATCTTGTAAGTACCATCTCTGATACGTCAACGCTCGCTCCCGTTGATGTAACAAATTTTCCTTTAGCTTCATAAGTCGCTTTAGGGTCAAATTTAATATCCGCCGTAACATCGCCCTCTGTCACGGTGATTTCTCCTCCGCTAGCGATTTCATAGTCGTTGGCTCCCTCTAAAACAAGGGTATAAGGAACATTGGCGGCGAGTTTAACACTGTAAGACGCTGAAAGCTCGCTGTCTGGATTAAGTTTATCGTTAGCGTCAACAGCCGCGCTTGTTGTGATAGCTACCTCCGCTGTTCCATAGCTTACTTTGTCGTCAGCGGCTTTTGGCTCATATGTCAATTTTACTTTGCCTATTAAATCGTCCGCTAATCCGGATATCTTACCTGAAGCCGTATAATATCTGACAGGAACTATTGCCATATTATTAGCGGTATCCTCTTTGAGATTATCTATCTTCGTACCCTCAGACATTCTGAAGCCTATAGCGTTGTTAAGTCTGAAAGTATAAGTGTATCCTGTAGGAAGCATAACCTCATACGCCCCGTTTTTAGGCATAATCTCAGTTTCTAATTTAGTTTCCTCGTTTCTCGCCACAATGCTGTAGTTGGCTGGTAAATCCGTTGCCGTTGTTGTGTCTATACTTCCTGATACTTTAACGTATTTTGCGTGTTCTCTTACTATTCTGTAAAATCTCGCCTTTCCTGCTTCGTTTGTATCTATTATTGTATAACTTCCGTCCTCCGGAGCCACAAATTTAACTATACTTCCGTCCATTGATACAGGAATTGACTTCGTGTTTGTCGTGCCTGTTTTTGTAAACTCAAGAGCGTCGGCGCTGTTGTCCATTTTTATATATACGTATACAACGTCGTCTTTCAAAAGATTTATAGTAAATATACCCTGCGCCGCTCCGCTGGAACCGTTCAAGTAAAGACAGCCAGTAATGTCTAAATCTTTACAGTTAAAACCTTTGATAGAGCCTACGCTGTTTCCCTCGTCATATCTTGTAAGCGCTGTGTTTGTAGTTCTTAATCTGTTTGACTCCGCTTTTCCATTGTACGCGAGGTCTCCCGCCTCAAATTTTGTTGGGAATTTCGGGCCTTTGCTTCCTGGGGCCGCTCCCTCATATAATCCATTAAGAAAATCAACTGTAAGTAAGTTGTTATATTTTTCCGCGTCTAAAACAGCCGCGCCAAAATCCCATACGTCTATTTTTCCGTTTCCAACGCTTGCCGCTTTCTCATTAGCGACTGACATATTGTGAATATAACACTCTCCTGTTGTGTTAACAGTGAAAACAAGTGTTGTCGCCTCTCCTGTATAAGAGAAAACAACCTTTTTTCCGCACGCCTCGCTCTTTAAGTTTTCTGACTCCGCTGGGGAAATAGTACCCTTGCTTTCGTCTTTTACAGAGGCTTTAATTGTCACGTCTGGTCCATACATACAGCCCGTAAATGTCACACCGGCGTTCCCCGCCACTTTTACCTCAAAAGTGTTTCCGTTATAAGCGGCAAGCCCGTGAGCGTTGTCATGACGGTAGAACATCGCGTTCTCATCGTCCGTGTTGCTCTTTAATAGTTAAGAACTCGTCGTCCGACACAAACGCCGGAAGTCTTTTAGGGTTGCTTTGGTCTCCCTCTTTAAGTTCCGCCCAGAAATCATAAACATTGCTGTATCCGGCTGGTGGATATTTTTCGTTAGAACTGTCTGAAACTTTAATCTCATAACTCCATGGTTTAGCTAAATTGCCATTCTCGTCCGTGTCTTTAAAACTAATTTTAACAACACCGTCCTCAACAGCTGTATCAATATTGGCGCTTGGCTCTTTAATAGACTCCGCCGTAACAGCCGCCCCGTTCAAAGCCATGGAAATAGTCGCTTGAGTCGCTGTTGATAATACAACGTTTCCTCCCTCGGAAGCGGTAATCTCAGGAGCTTTTCCCTCCTCGGTGAATTTACCGCTGATTGCGACATCGTTTATTTTTAAACTGAATTCTTTTTCGCTGAATTTGTTGTCAACGTCAAAAACAAACTCTTTTGGCTCAACAGTAGCCCCTGTAAAGCTTACGACAACTTTTCCGTCAACAACTTTCGCCGTCGCGCCGTTGCTTACCTCTGTAAGCATCTCGTCCGTAACGCCTGTTTTCGGAAGATTGATTTTTAAAGAAGCGTTTTTTGATGTTGCCGCTAAAACTTTAGCGTCGGCGTCGTCTAATTTGATAATAGCGTCGGCTGTAACGTCCGCCGCTCCCTCGACGTCTACTTTGGTTCCGTTGATTTTAAGAGAGAAATCTCTTTTCTCCCATGTTTTCTCAACATCTCCCTCTTGAACTCCGTTCGATTTAACCTTAATTGTTTTAATATAATCCGCTTTCTTAGCAGTCACTTTTATAACAGTCTGAGATTTGCCTTTATAAACAAAAGCCTGCTCGCCACTCTCTAAAGTCATCTCATTCTGCCAGTAATTCGGGTCTTCTTCCTTGTTTGTTATGTCCTGAACTAAATATGTAGGCGCGCAATACGAATTAATCGTTATTACGGCTTCCCCGTTTACGGGAATATAAAACACAGTACCGCTATTAACCTGACCCCAACCGTTAGTTATTGTCCCGTCGTATTTTCCGCTGGTAGCGTCTACCCACAATCCAGCTACTTCCTGTGCCGAACCCTCAAACTTACTACCTGTATTCACAAGATTGTAGGTAATAGCCGATTCGGTAGTAACCGGATTTTCCTCAAATTGAGCTATATAGCTTTCAAGAGAGTCTGCCGCCTTTTCCTCGGCGAAAACAACGCCCGTAAATAAGCTTGTAAATATCAAGCTTATAGAAAGAATAAAGCTTAAATACCGTTTACTTTTTTTACTCATTATAGTCTTCCTCCTTTATAAAGTCCATTTAAAATAATTATATTCAGCCGAATAAGTAATGTTCTCGCGTTTATAAGCAGAACGGAATTATTCGGTGGTTATATCTAATTTTACATTAAAAATGATTAATTGTCAATAATCTGGCCCCATTTTTTTGTATTGTTTTTTTTAGATTTTACATAAAATATAAAAAACGCCCCTCAAAAATGTACATTTTGTACAATAAATTTTTGAGAGGCCTATGAAATCACCTTATTATAGAAAAATGTTTTATTTTTATAACTTTTGTTTTTACAGGGATTTTTATTTATAGTCAAATCACTTAAAAACCGAACAAGTTCGGCGGCTAAAAATCACTTTTGCTATGTTATTGTCAGTCGGCATAGGCTTCGGCTACGCTCTCCTTCCCAGGACGCGTGGGCGAGCGGTAAAGCGAAGCTTTA
>CANOGI010000158.1 GCA_947565475.1 uncultured Eubacteriaceae bacterium | reverse complement strand
TGTCCCACACCCGGAGGGCCTTTAAAAAGGCTTGACCTAAACTTTATAACGCGAAGCTTTCGTTTTGCCGAATCTCGAAAAGCGAAGTTTTTCCCAAAAGTTTTTTGCTTCTTTTTTTAATAGGGCTACAAAGAAGTGCGGGCGGCGTAAGCCGACTTTTGGCAAAGCCAAAAGCACTGAACAAAGAAGTCGAGTTTGGGTTTCTTGCCCCAGGTTTTTCTTAAGTTAGTGCCTATGAGGCGGAGCTTCAAAATTCTATACTTAAAGAGTATTTTTGTAGGTTTGGAATCTTTTTGAGATAGAAAAAGGTTCTATTAACTATAAATTTTCGTCGAACTCACTTTAAGATATAAATAGCTTTTGACTTCATAGTGTATATATTCCAAAACTTCTTTTAAATGGAGTTGTCAGGGCGAAAACTTAATGGTGAAATCGACCGGATTTTAAGAATTGCTTATTATCCTTCAAAGCCCTATAAAAGCTTATTGGAGGATAATAGGGCAATGGAGGAAACAGATTATGAACAACAAGAAAAAAGGTTATAAAAACACAAATAAAAAGAAACAGGGTAAAATTGATGAAAATGACGTTTACAAAGTGGTGAACAAAAATAATTTGAGGAATAGGGGGATTGACCCGGTTCAATATGAGGATGAGCGTGATTATGACGATTACGAGGACTATGACGAATATGAGGATTATGAGAATAGCGAAGATTATGATGATTATGATGACTATGAGGATGATAACGACGATTATGCCGCCGACGAGAAAGAGAAGAAAATCGAGCTTATTATTCCTTCAAGAAGGCAGTCCGAATATCAGATGAGCTCTAAAAAGAAAAGTCCGATTAAAAAGTTTTTTATTATAGTATTTTCTATTTTGTTTATGTATATAGCGGTATTCGGCGGATTTATCGCTTATACTTATTTAGACGACGACCCGGAAAACGATTATTTTAAAAATGAGAATATTGTGAGCAGTATAGGTAACGCGATAAGCGGGAAAAAAGAAGAGGTTCCCGAAAAAATAACTATGCTTTTATTAGGTGTTGATGAGGATAACTCAAGAGACGGCACAAGAACTGATACTATTATGGTAGCTTGTTTCGATACAATAAATAAGAAACTTAGTTTGATTTCCATTCCAAGGGACACAAGAGTTCAGGTTCCTGAGGATAGATATGAGGTTATGCGGGAAAATATACCAAATTTGAATACAAACAAAGTTAAAATAAACAGCATTTATTCCTATGGCGGAGAGCAAGGAATGGATTTTCTTGAAAGGCAAATTGAGGAGCTTTTAGATATAAAAATAGATTATTACGCTAAAATAAACTTTAAAGGCTTTGTGTCTCTAATTGACTCTATAGGCGGGGTAGATTATAACGTAAAAAAAAGGTGCTATTATAATGATAAAATGGGTCTTGTAATAGACCTTTATCCCGGTGAGCAGCATCTTGATGGAGAGAAAGCAATTCAGCTTGTAAGATTTAGAACAGGATACGCAAGAGCGGATTTAGAGCGTGTTGAGGTTCAGAGAGACTTTCTTAAAGCTTTTTTAAAGCAGGCTTTGAGCAAGGAAAAAGTTATGTCAAACCCAAAGGCGTATGTAGACACTGTTACCGAATACGTGGAAACGGACGTTACTTTAAGCGATATACCCATGCTTATAAGCGCCGCGGAGGGGTTTGACGGAAGTAATTTTAAAGGGTATACTCTGCCGGGGGAAGACGAATATAAAAACGGCGTTTCGTATTATATTTATGATGAGACTGAGATTAAAAAAATGATTGACGAGGTTTATAACGATAAAACAAATGAGGAAACACCTCAAAAAGTGAAAGAAAGCAGCAAGGATAAGCGTATAGTTGTTTTGAATGGAGGAAGAACCTCCGGTCTCGCTAAAAAAGCGAGTAATGCGCTTAAAGAAAAAGGATTTAACGTTATATCTTATGACAATTCAAAGGAAACTGTAAACGAGAGCAAAATATATGTACGAAAAGACGGTCAGGGAGAGGATTTATCTGAATTTCTCACGTCCTCGGAAATAATTGTTGATAGTGATAAGTGTCAGAATCAAAACTGTGATATTTTAATTGTACTTGGAGTGAATGAAAAATTAACGGAGGTACAAAATGGGTAAAAATCCTGTTTTGGCGATAATCGGCGGCGGGGCCTCAGGTCTCGTCGGCGGAATTTTCGCAAAGAGAATTTTGAGGGACAAAGGGAAAGTTATTATTATTGAAAGAATGGACAGAATAGGCAAGAAAATATTAGCGACCGGAAATGGTCGCTGTAATTTTACAAATATAAATATGTCTGTCGAGGATTTTTATGGTGAAAATCCATATTTCGCTCAATACGCTCTCAATGATTTCGGAGTAAGGGATACTATTGAATTTTTTGAGAAGCTGGGCATTTATCCTAAAGAAGAGGAAAACGGGAAGATGTATCCATACAGCGGACAAGCGTCTTCTGTTTTAGACGTTTTAAGATATGAGCTTCAAAAACTTGGGGTGGAAATTGTTACGGACTTTGACGTAAAAAGCGTTAAGCGTACTCAAATTGGCTTTAAAATTATTTCTTTGTCGGGGAAATCAATTAACGCGGACAGGGTTATTGTCGCCTCAGGAGGAAAGGCTTCCCCAAATTTAGGCTCTAACGGCAGCGGATTTGATATTCTTCGGGATTTGGGACACAGGGTTACGAAGGTTACTCCCGCTCTTGTTCAACTTAAAACGGAAAAGGATATTGTAAAAGGTCTTAAAGGAATTAAGTTTGTGGGAAATGTAAAAATGTTTTCCGATAATAAATTTATAGGGGAAGAATACGGAGAAGTGCTTTTTACAGACTATGGACTTTCAGGCCCGCCTATATTCCGTCTTTCCGCTCTTTATGCCATACATAAAAAATGTAGTGTTTTATTGGATTTTATACCATGTCTGTCAAAAAAAGATGTTTTTGATTTGCTAAATGAGAGAAAGAAAAATTTATGTCATCTTACTATGGAAAGTTTCTTTACCGGACTTTTTAACAAAAGAATAGGAAACGCCGTCGCGAGAAAATCGGGAATAGAGAAATTGTCTTTTCCTGTATCGTGTCTTAATAAGGAAATTATTTGGGATATAAGTGAGAATATAAAAGAGTTTTATTTTGATATTATTGGGCAGAACGGGTTTAACAACGCTCAAGTTACGGCGGGTGGAGTTTGTACCGGGGAATTTAATGATAAAACTATGGAATCTTTAAAAGTTAAAGGACTATACGCCTGCGGAGAGGTTTTGGATATATTTGGGAACTGTGGCGGGTTTAATTTACAATGGGCGTGGTCATCGGGAAGGCTCGCCGGAAAGTCCGCGGCGGAAAGTTTGATTATGAGGTGATTAAAATGTTTTTTTGGCTTAGGGTTTCGGATATTAAATTTTCCGTTAGAATTAATCCCGATAAAGAAACACTGAAAGAAAAGGCGGCGGAAGCGGTAAAAGTCTCAGTCTCTGAGATAATTGATTTGAGAATATCTAAAAAATCCGTTGATGCGAGAAAAAAGAACGATGTTTTATATATTTTTTCTGTTGATATTTTACTTAAAACAAAATTAAGAAAGAGCAAGTTTCTTAAATTAAAAAATGTTTCGGAGGTAAAAGAGTTCAGTTATTTTATTAAAAAGATGAACGTAAAAAAAAGACCTGTTATTGTGGGATTTGGCCCCGCGGGATTTATGGCGGGTCTTGTTCTCGCCAGGGCTGGAGCTATGCCTATTATTGTGGAGCGTGGGAAAAGGGTTGAGGAAAGAAAAAAAGATATAGAGGCTTTTTGGGAAAAAGGTATTTTAAATCCTATGTCAAATATTCAGTTCGGCGAGGGGGGAGCGGGAACTTTTTCCGACGGAAAACTTACAACGGGGATTAAAGACCCTCGGTGCCGTTTTATACTGGAAGAGTTTGTAAAGGCTGGAGCTCCGGAGGAAATTTTATATCTTTCAAAACCTCATATAGGAACGGATAACCTTGTTAAAATGGTTAGAAATATACGAGAGGAAATTATTTCTCTTGGGGGAGAAGTGTTTTTTAACACCGAGATGGTTGATTTTGAAGAAAGTGACGGGGTTTTAAAAAAGGTAGTCTGTGAAAATGAAAAAGGCGTTGTCGAGTTTAATACTGACAGACTTATTATGGCGGTTGGACACAGTTCGAGAAAAACCTTTGAGACGCTTTACGACAGGAAAATAAATATTGAGCAAAAACCTTTTTCTATAGGTGTGAGAATAGAACACTCACGATGTTTTATAGATAAATCTCAATACGGGGATTTCGCCGAATATTTGCCCTCCGCCGACTATAAACTTTTTACCCATCTTAAAAACGGCAGGGGGGTTTATACATTTTGTATGTGCCCAGGCGGGGTTGTGGTCGGGGCGGCTTCTGAGAAAGAAACTGTCGTGACTAACGGTATGAGCTATTATAGCCGTTCTTTTGACAACTCAAACAGCGCTGTTTTAGTTGGAGTGGACTCTAATGACTTTAAATCGTCTCACCCTCTCGCCGGGGTTTGGTTTCAAAGGGAAATTGAGAGAAAGGCTTTTTTATCGGCTGGAGGTGATTACCGCGCGCCTGTTCAAAGAGTCTCAGACTTTTTAAACTCAAAAGCCACGGTTATTTCAGATGGTTCTTTTAAAGAAGTTTTCCCTACTTATTTACCGGGGGTTGCTGGCTGTGATTTTAGGGAGATTTTTCCAAATGAGATTTATTTTGCTCTTCAAGAGGGTATAAAGATTTTTGATAAGAGAATTAAAGGATTTGCCGACGATAACGCTGTTTTAACCGCTCCTGAGACAAGAAGTTCATCTCCTGTGAGAATTTTACGAGACAATAAGTATATGTCTAATATTTTTGGTGTTATTCCCTGCGGTGAGGGCTGCGGGTACGCGGGGGGAATTGTTTCCGCGGCCGTGGACGGGGTTAAATGCGCTGAGGCTGTTATTTACGGGTCGGAAAATGAGTAATGAAAATTTTATAAGGCTATAGTGCAATTTAGGCGTTTTTGTATAGAGAAATGGATTTTAAGAAAGTCGTTAGTGATATGCTCTGTGGAGGTTTTTTATGAACGTTTTTTATATTCTTGACGGGGAAGTTAAAAATTTTATGAATAAGATTTTGCGAGAAGAGTGTTTTGACGATTTTGAGCTTAGAAATGTTGAGATTTTGTCTTTCGCTAAGTTTGACATTGACGGAAAAGTGAACAGAGAATTTATGAAATCGGGAGGAGAGGAAGAGGCGGAAAACACGGAAGCGTTTTTTTGCAAATGGGGAAAAATAAAACCATACGTTTTTCAA
>CANOGI010000157.1 GCA_947565475.1 uncultured Eubacteriaceae bacterium | reverse complement strand
AAAAATAACAGCAAAACTATGTTTTGCTGTTATTTTTTATCGAACTTACGTTAATTAATTTCCCCTAAAACATTGAGTCCAATAAAAGCCAAGTTCCCCTCCTCTCGCTGTTCCAACACCAAGCTCGGTTAAATTGGGATTTAAAATATTATCCCTATGTCCCTCCGAGGCCATCCAGCTATTTACTACCGCTTTAGCTGTCATCTGCCCTGATGCGATATTTTCAGCGGCGTAATAATAATCTATTCCATAAATTTTCATTCTTTCAAAAGGATCCTGACCGTCAGGATTTACATGAGCAAAAAAATTCCTTTCTACCATATCTTCGCTGTGCGCTCTCGCTAAATTCGCGAGGTCGTCGTTCCATTCTAAAGGAGTAATATTTTGTTTTTTTCTCTCCTCATTCACCAGCTCAAGCACCTGCTTTTCAATCGTTAAAACTGATGGATTAGAGTCAAAGACAGAATCTCCTATATTATATTTATTATTTCCCCTGTTGTAATATTCGTCTGTATCATCGTCCAAATCTTCTGACGCTTCGTTATCGCCTCCGAAAATCTCTCTTAAATAATCTTCTGTATTAAAATAATCCACCTTTTTTTCACCCCATGTATTATCGCTCCAAAAATCTTTGTCAGCGTAATTCTGATAAATAAAATTTTTGGAAACTTGAGTAACAACAGATGAATTCGGCTTAGTTATAATAACTTTTTTGTCAGAAGGGCTCCAGACAACCTCCGCCCCGAGTTCCTCACCCACAGCCCTGAGAGGAAGTAAAACACGGTTATTAAATATAACAGGCGCTTTTTCCAAAGTTTTATCCTTTCCGCATACATTAGCGACTTTACTTCCCTCCTGAAAAATAATTATATAATTATCATCAGCCTTTTTAGCCTTAATTCTTTTTTTATCGGCATTCCACTCCACATCAAACCCAAAAGCCTCAAATATACTTCTCATAGGAACATACGCCGATCCCTCTATTATAACAGGCTCTTGATCTGAAACAAGTTCTTTCCCATTTAAGAAAACAGATACTTGCCTCCCCGCCGACACACTTGATGAAATCATTGCTATACTTAAAGAAAACATGGAAATAAAAGAAAATAACTTTAATCTCATAAAATCCACCCCGTTAATATAATTTAATATTCTCTATAAATTCTTTGTTTGAGTTTGTCTTTTTAAGCATCTCCGAAAATTGCTCATTTACCTCCACAACAGAAGCGTTTCCAAAACTTTTTCTAAGTGAGTATACTGTCTCAAGCTCCCTTTCTGAAAATAATAAATCCTCTCTCCTTGTACCCGATTTTGAAATATCAATAGCCGGAAAAATTCGTTTTTCAGCAAGCTTTCTGTCAAGAACCAGTTCCATATTTCCCGTTCCTTTAAACTCCTCAAAAATAACGTCGTCCATTTTACTGCCTGTCTCAATTAAAGCCGTCGCCAAAATAGTAAGGCTTCCTCCCTCCTCAATATTTCTCGCCGCTCCAAAAAACTTTTTTGGCATATATAAAGAAGCGGGGTCAAGCCCTCCTGACAAAGTTCTTCCGCTTGGTGGAATTATAAGATTATAAGCTCTCGCCAGCCTTGTAATACTGTCAAGTAAAATAACAAGGTCTTTACCTTGCTCAACAAGTCTTTTTGCCCTCTCAAGAACCATTTCAGCGACCCTTTTGTGATGTTCAGGCTCCTCGTCAAAAGTCGAGTAAACAACATCGACATTTTTTCCCTCTATAGACCTCTGCATATCAGTAACTTCCTCCGGACGCTCGTCAATGAGAAGTACAATTAAATGCGTGTCGGGATGATTTTTTGTCACAGCGTTGGCTATATTTTTGAGAAGAACGGTTTTACCCGTTTTTGGAGGCGCGACAATCATACCTCTCTGCCCTTTTCCAATAGGCGCTATTATATCTATAATCCTTGTTGGTATATTGTTTTTAAATGTCTCAAGCTGCAATTTCTCATCTGGATATATCGGCGTTAAATCCTCAAAATTTGGTCGTTTAGATAGATTAAAAGGTCTGTCGCCATTTACGGTTTGTACATAAAGTAAAGCCCTGAATTTCTCGTTTTCCTTTGGAATTCTTATGTTGCCCTTTACACAGTCGCCCGTTTTCAAATTAAAGCGTTTTATTTGAGATGGTGAGATATAAATATCATCCGCTCCGGGCAAATAATTCTGACGGCGTAAAAATCCATATCCGTCAGGAAGCACCTCAAGTATACCCTCAGTTATTATACCGCTGTCAAGCTCTTCTAAATAACTTTTGTTTAAGGCCACCGTATCGTCGTCAGAAGATTCGTTTTTATCATTATCACCTCTTGACTCTGTTTTCGTTTTCCTAGGAGGCTCGTTGTCTTTCTCACTTTCATCATTAATTGAGTTTTCCTCAAGTTCCATAATCTTCTCAATCAACTCATCTTTTTTATATTTTGTCACACCTTTTATACCTTTTTCTTTAGCTATCTCTCTTATCTCTAAAATAGTCTTTTCATTGTAATTCATTAAAATGAATCCTCCTTAAACAATAAGGTTTTAAAAACCTCAAATCAGTGGTTCCTTATATATGGGTAAATTATATAGAAACTATATTCGTGAAATACAAAAAACGTAATTAAACGCTTTTTTAAATATGAGATTACCAATTTTTGATATTATAATTAAAAACTTAAAATCTGAATTATATTTTTTTACCGACTAATGAAATACCCCGCTTAAAAAACAAAGACACTTACTCTTATATTCAGCGAAAGTACAATCTCTCACTGAATATAAACGCGGAGTTATCCTCCATATGTTTAAAGCATTTTTGTGAAACAAAAAATATAAATAGTCTTTGACACGCCTTATAGGCTGTAAATAATAACAAATAAATATCTATGTTAATTATATAATATCTTTTACGTTAATGTCAATAACTTATCAGCTCGCCCCCCCAAAAATAAAAAAACAAAACACACGTAAATATGACAATTATAAATATTTAAAAATTAATTTCTTAAATTGATTAACTCTAAATTATCTCATAACGCTAAACACAATAAAAAAGACTGATAAAAAATTTTGGAAAATAAATTTTCATCAGCCTTTTTTAATAAACTTCTTCAAAACTTTACTACAGTTCCAATAAAAATTACTTGTCTCTAAGCTGAGCGCCAAGCTTTTCCTCAAGCTCTTTTAATATTTTTTTCATCGGTGAAGCTATTTCCTCGTCCGTTAAAGTTTTCTCAGCGGATCTAAAAGAAATATTGTAAGCCACAGATTTAAAACCTTCCTGAATCTGCTCGCCTTTATAGACGTCAAACAACTGAATATTCTCAATAAGTTTTCCGCCTTTATTTCTAATAATGCTCTCTATATCCTTCACAATAACATCGTCTTTCACAAGCATTGAAATATCCCTGGAAACAGCGGGGAACTTCGGCAAAGGTTTATAAACCCTGCCGAAATCAGCGATTTTATAGATTACGTCCATATAAATCACGGCAACATATGTTTTTACACCTATCTCATAATTATCACACACAGTCGGATGAACTTCCCCCAAAAATCCTAATTTATCACCCTCTATTGAAATTTCAGCACATCTTCCGGGATGTGTGTAGGGAATATCAGAAACAGGGGAATACTCAACCATATTTTTTATTCCGAGGACCTCGGAAAGCTCCTCGACAATACCTTTTACATCGTAAAAATCCACTTTTCCATACATACCCACCGTAAGAACAGTTTTTTCCTCAGGAAGTTCCGTTAAAGGGAGATTTTTAGGGATATAGACTTTGCCTATCTCAAAGAGATACGCCTCAGGATTTCTCCTGTTGTAATTTGTGGAAAGAGAACTTAAAATTCCATTTAAAGTAGTTGTTCTCATAATTTTAAAATCCTCTCCCAAAGGATTTGTTATAGTGACAGTTTTCCTGATTTCATCATCTTTTGGGATACAAAGCTTGTCAAAAACCTTTTCGCTCTCAAAGGAAAAATTCATTGTTTCCGAAATCCCCATAGCTATCATAGCGTCTCTTATAGTGTCCTCAATAATTTGGCTCTTTGTC
This sequence comes from uncultured Eubacteriaceae bacterium, assembly GCA_947565475.1. Taxonomy (GTDB): domain Bacteria; phylum Bacillota; class Clostridia; order Lachnospirales; family CAG-274; genus MGBC114079. Next base: position 1,355 of record CANOGI010000157.1, on the reverse strand, counting down.
TTCTTTCCTACAGTAGGAGTTCCTGCCGCTAAAGTAGTCTCTATTTTGTCATATCCGTAAAATCTGGCTACTTCCTCCGCTAAATCCGCTTCCGTCTCAAGGTCTGGTCTGAAAGTTGGGATAACCGCCTTTTCACCGTCAGCGTCAACTTCTATAAGTTTAAAAATATTAATCATTTCTTCTTTTGAAATATCAGTTCCAAGAAGCCTGTTTATCCTGTCTGTAGAATAATCAACCATCCATTTTTCCCTCTTATTCGGATAACAGTCAACCATGCCCCCGACAACTTCTCCGCAACCTAACATCTCCACAAGCTGAACAGCCCTGTTCACAGCCTCAACAGACAAATTAGGGTCAAGACCTTTTTCATATTTCGCTGAGGCGTCTGTTCTCATTCCTAACTTTTTGGCGGTAATTCTTACATTAGGTCCGTTAAAGTTAGCTGACTCAAACAATATAGCCGATGCCTCAGAAGTTATCATTGAGTTTTCCCCACCCATCACACCGGCTACGGCAACAGCTTTGTTACAGTCGGAAATAACAAGCATAGAGGAATCAAGTTTTCTCTCAACACCGTCAAGGGTGGTGATTTTCTCGCCCTCATTGGCGTTTCTCACAATAATTTTTCTCTCGTCAATATTGTCAATATCAAAAGCGTGCATAGGCTGCCCAAGCTCAAGCATTACATAATTTGTTATATCGACAATATTGTTTATAGGCCTTAATCCAGAGGCTGTAAGTCTGTGACGAAGCCACTGGGGAGATGGCTCTATTTTTACATTTTTAACTACCCTCGCTATATATCGCGGGCAAAGATTTGGATTTTTTATCTCAACCTCAATCATATCGGCGGCGTTTCCCCCCGCTTCCTCTTTAACCGAAATATCAGGATATTTAAAAGGAAGTCTGTAAGTCGCCGCGGCTTCTCTGGCGAGTCCCACTATACTAAAACAATCGGGCCTGTTTGAAGTAATCTCAAATTCTACAACATCGTCGTCAATTTCCAAAATAGGTTTAACGTCCGAACCAGGGGCATATTCTTTATCAAAAATATAAATACCGTCCTCCGGAGCCTCAGGATAATCGTTTTTTGTAAATCCAAGCTCTCCGATAGAGCACATCATTCCATTTGACTCGACTCCTCTTAGCTTTCCCTTTTTTATTTTAACTCCTCCTGAAAGCCTCGCGCCGTCAAGAGCAACAGGAACAAAAGCCCCCTCGAAAAGATTTTTCGCTCCCGTAACAATTTGTATAGGCGCGCTTTGACCAACCTCTACCATACAGACAACCAGTTTGTCCGCGTCTGGGTGTTTTTCGATAGATAAAACTTTGCCAACTACAACCTTTTCTATGAA
>CANOGI010000156.1 GCA_947565475.1 uncultured Eubacteriaceae bacterium | reverse complement strand
ATCCGCCTTTGTATTCAGTGTGGGGCTGGTCGCAAAACTTCGTTTTGCCGCTCGCCCTTGCAACCTGGCTTGCGCTCCGCCCAAATAAAAGGGTAAGTTCCCCCGTTTAAGAAACAAGGGATTTCCTCTGTCGGTTAAACCTACAAAACACATCCTCTGTTTAAACTACCCCAAAATATATATTTGTGGAGTAAACATTAGGATTTTAACAGGTCTGTCAGTAAAATAACCTTAAAAACACAGCTCTTACCGCAAATATACTAAATTTATGACATAAGCGTGTCAGTAAAATGTATTCTTTAAATATATTATACAAAAAAACGCATAAATTTGCAATTAAAAATAATATTTAATATAATACAAAAAAAACAATTATTTGTTAAAATTAAACAAAAAAATTTTATAAATGATTGTAGGAAATAAACTTGAGAAAATTTTTTTTATTTTTTATGATTTTTTAGGCGTATTTTAGTCTAAAAATACGCCACGGACAAAAAAACAAATTTTGATTGTTCGATATTTCCATAAATAATTTTAAAATTTCGGAATAAACTATTGAATGTAAATCAAAGATATATTATAATTGATTTATAAGAATTATCCCTGCGGTGTTCGTTTACCTTTTATTTTGAACCTACATTATTAATACGGGATTCCTTTAAATAAAGATTATGTCAGGCCTCAAGCTAATTCCCTTTGGGCAGAGGAAGACAGAGGCTTTATCGCGGAAACCCACTTGACACTTAATAGGTGTCAAAATTAGGGACCGGCATCATGGGGATTTTACTTTTTAATCATTTCAATAAACTCATCCTCCGTAATTATTTTAACGCCAAATTCTTTGGCTTTTTTATTTTTCGAGGATTCTGACAAAATATCGTTGTTTATTAGATAGCTCGTTTTTTTACTGACGCTTGAGCTTACCTTTCCCCCGAAGTCCTCTATTTCCTTTTGAAGCTCTTTTCTGTTTTTATACTTAAAAACATCTCCCGTAACCACAAAAGTTTTCCCCTCAAATATAAGCTCTACATCACCCTTTGAAACCTCGTTTAAAGTCAGAAAAGAAAGAGCGTCTTTAGCGAGAGACACATTTTCCTCGTTTTCAAAATATTTTTTAACACAATGGGCAATAACCTCTCCAAAACCTGAAATCTCCACAAGAGAATCTATATCGGCGCTTATAATTTGGTCAAAATCATAATCAAACTTTTTACATAAGAGTTTGGCGTTGCTGAGTCCCACGTTATTTATCCCGAGCCCATAGATAAAGTTCTCAAGATTGGCGTTTTTCGACCTCTCAACGGCATTTATAAGCTTTGTATAAGACTTCTCGCCAAATCCGTCTAACTTTATAATATCCTCCTTAAAATTCTCCAAACGATAAAGGTCGGTATAATTTTTTATAAATCCCTCTTGTACAAATTTCTCAACTGTCGCCTCGGAAAGTCCCTCTATATTAAGCGCGTCCCTTGATGAATAATGTACTATTTCCAAAACTGCCTGAGCCTCACAGTTAGGATTTGTGCACTTTAGAGCTTTCCCGTCTCTCATTTTAACAATTTCCGTTTCCCCTCCGCATACGGCACATTTCTCAGGTACATGAAATTTTCCGCTTCTTGTAATATTCTCAGCTACTTGCGGAATAATCATATTGGCTTTATAAACAGTTATTTTATCCCCTATTCCAAGCTCAAGATTTTCAACAATGCTCAAATTGTGAAGACTCGCTTTATTAACTGTTGTACCCTCAAGCTCCACAGGCTCAAAAACAGCAATAGGATTGATAAGTCCAGTCCTTGACGTATTCCAAATTATATCCGTTAAAATTGTTTCCGCCGTCTCGTCTTTCCATTTAAACGCTATGGAGTCCTTTGGAAACTTCGCTGTTGAGCCAAGCTCATCACTTAAACTTATACTGTCGTAAGTAAGAACAAGCCCGTCTGAGGCGAATTTATTACCATTTATCTCATCTCTAAATTTATCCACTGATTCCTCAATGTTATCCGCTGTGACAATTTTACTCTCAACCGTCTCAAAACCGAGACTTGAAAGCCATTTCATCTTATCATACTTAGAATCATTATTCGGCGTATCCACAAATGATACAAGAGAAAACGCCTCAAAACAAACGTTTCTTTTAGCTGCCACCTGGCTGTTAAGCTGACGCACGGTTCCGCTGCATAAATTTCTCGGGTTTTTGTATTTTTCATTTTCTGAAAGAGTCTCGTTTATTTTCTCAAAATCTTTAAAAGAAATAACCGCCTCTCCTCTTATGACAAGCTCACCTGTATAATTAATTTTAAGAGGAATATTTTTAAAAACTTTAGCGTTATGGGTAATATCCTCCCCAACCTCGCCGTTGCCCCTCGTAAGCGCCTGTAAAAGTTCCCCGTCACGATATTTTAAAACAATGGTAAGCCCGTCAAGCTTCCATGATAAAATTCCCTTATTGTCTCCCAAAAAGTCTTTAAGCTTAGTGGTATCTTTTGTTTTATCCAAAGAAAGCATTTTCGACTCGTGCCTTACTTTTTTTAAATCGCTTAAAACCTCATATCCAACCTTAACCGTAGGACTGTCGGATAAAACCGTTCCTGTTTCTTTCTCAAGTAAGACCAGCTCGTCATAAAGCTTGTCATATTCCATATCGGACATAATACTTGTGTCATTTTGATAATAGCTTTTTGAGGCCTCGTTAAGAAGTTTCGTAAGCTCTCTCATTCTTCGCAAAAAAATTCCTCCCAAAGTAAATTACTTATTCTTTTTTAGTCAAAACTACTCGAATTTTTCTTGTACAAAAATTCGAGTAGTTTTGATACACCGAAAGCGTTAAAAAATATTTAATAAAAGATTTTTTGCTCTTTCGGAATTGCTGTAAAGTTTCGGTTAAAATTTACTGTAAACGCCTTTAATCAGTGTCCCCCTATACAATCCTTATTATTCAGTAAAAATTTTATTTTCTGATATATCCTGATATTTTATCCGGACTTCCTTTAATCTCAATAAGTTCTTTAACGGTTACAAACTGATAGCCTTTCTCGGAAAGTTCCGGAACAACCCTCTCAACAGCGTCAACCGTAGTATCATATAAATCGTGCATAAGAATAATATCGCCGTTCTCAGCGTTTTCAATAATTCTTTTGTAAATAGCGTCTGAATCTCTCGTTTTCCAGTCATAAGTGTCAAGAGCCCAGTTAAACCACTCTATTTTAGACGCTTCCTTAATCTCATGATTTAAAGAACCGTAAGGCGGGCGTCCTACTCTCGCGTAATCGCCGGTCGCCTCAAAAACAATATTAGAGGTTTTGTTAATCTCCGTTTTAGCCTCGTCAAGGGTAAGTTTCGTAAGCATACTGTGAGAATAAGAATGATTTCCTATTTGGCAGTTTAAGTCATACTCTCTTTTCAAAATATCCTTATTTTTTTCCGCCCTGCTTCCAACAACAAAGAAAGTTGCCCTGGCGTCATATTTCTCAAGAATATCGAGAAGCCTTTCCGTTGTTTCCCTTTTGGGGCCGTCGTCAAAAGTCAAAGCGATAACAGGTCTGTTTTTATCAATCTCTCGCACTGTTTTTTTAGCCTCAGCGTTCTCGCGCGAATCTTTCGAGTCATAATTATTTATTTTAAGAGCCGAAACAAAAAACTCGTCAAATTTACTACTGCCAAAATCCGTAATAATAGCGTAATTTCCAATATCCTCGCGAATATACCTTGAAATAGAGGAATATGGGATTATTATATCTTTTGTGTATATTTTTAATTTAAGATTTTCCCCGCTGAATTTAAAATCATGACAAAGCTCTTCGCTGTTAAGTTTTTCTTTTATGGCGTCGGTAAAACTTTCCTCGCCATAAGCGGAAATAAACGCTTGTTTAATTTTTTCTCTTATAATGTTTATGTACTTGTTCTCAAAAATAAGTTCAGCGGAATTAAAAATTTTATTGTTGCTTAAAACACTTACAACTTCCTCCGCCCTTTTGTTTATGTACATCTCATCATCTGAGTTATAATAAATATCGAAACCTATAATTTTTCCTAAATAGACAGGATTTATAAAATACTCGTCGTCAATGATATAAACAACGCCTTTAAAACTTTTATTTCCCATATTAAAAACCACAGACTTCTCCGTATATCCGGCGGTGTTTTCCTCAATCCTCAAAAATTTTAATTCTCCTGAGTATTTACTGCCTTTCTCAATAACAAATTTGTCACCGTCAACTTTAAAATCAAATTGTCCCGACGAATTGTTTAAAATTACGGCCATGTCCTTAATCGAAACACATTTTTTCCCGTCAATATCAAATAGGACCATATTCTCATTTTTTTCTCCGTAAAATATAACTGAATTGACTTTTTCGGCGGATTTAGCGAAAGCTATAAAACAACACGCCAAAACAAATATTATCGTAACGGTGGCAAATATCATTCTTCTAAGCATTTTCCCCACTCCTCTCAAAAAACGCTTTAGCTTCCATAAAAAAATTCTATTCCTAAAATTAAAATTTATTATTTAAATTTATATACTTACTTTAAAAACTATTTTTATAAAACTATAAATCCTCTTAACCAATAGAAATATATTCCCTCAAACATTTTTTATATAACTATTGTATAATAACATAAGTTCGACAGAAATTTATAGTTAATGTAACCTTTTTCTATCGAAAAAAGGTTACAGACCTCCAAAAATGTTCTTTAAGAATAAAAACCTTGAGGCTCTGCCTCATTCGCGCTAACTTAAAAGATTAAAACCGTGGGACGCTGTCCCACACCCGGAGGGCCTTTGAAAAGGCTTGACATAAACTTTATAATGGAAAACTTTCGCTTTGCCGAATCTCGAAAAACTTCGTTTTGCTTTTATTTTTCATCGAACTCACATTATAATATCAATAAGACACATCAACAATCGCCTTTGTATTCAGAATGAACTTGCACTTCCCCTAAATGCAATAGTAAGTACATCCAAAGGACTTCCTCTGTCAGTTAAAAAATAATGAAGCGCAAAGAATAAAAATCATTTTTATCGCGTTGCCGTCAGTTTCCTAAAGCTCACCTGATCATTCTTTTATAGTTTCAATATAATTTACTATAATTCCTCCGTAAGATATATATATTATAACACTTTCAAAGGATTTACGCACGGTAAATTTTTTAAAAAAATGATAAGAAATATCTGTAAAATAAAGCAAAAACTGGCGATTTTTTTCTTACATCTGAACAAAAGCCTTTTAACGTTTATAAATATTTACGTTAAAAGGTCTTTACTGTCTTTAATTAATTTCTATACTATAGCTAAATAATAAAATAATGAACTATCAACATTTAAAAATTCGATATATCAAGTAATTATTTTCCCGCCTTGCCCTAAAAACTCAAATGCTTTCTATAATCTAACTTACTTAGAAAGATTAGTATTACTTATCCGCCGATTTTTCAAATTCCTCCGCCTCTTTTCTAATATCCTC
>CANOGI010000155.1 GCA_947565475.1 uncultured Eubacteriaceae bacterium | reverse complement strand
TATTAATAGTATTTTTTTAGGCAACTTCTGTTGTCTTATTTGTTATGTCATTTTTTCAGAAAAATTTTTTTAACTTTTTTCCTTTTTTCTCTTGACTTCATATAGTTAGTCTTTGTCTATATTTTCTTCAACACCTTAAAATTTACTGGTTTTTGAAAAAATACAATAAAACTTTTATGGTAAACACAAAGAGAGATTATTTTTAAATCTCATCTTTTTGGACACTCTTTTTTTTTCACGGAAATCAATTTTTGAAATTTTGCGCAAAGTTTATAAAACATCTAAATACAGATATGAATATTTATGCAATAAAAGATGCAGAAATATATAATTATTCATAAAATAACACCATTACAATAAACTACTAAATAGACAATTGTGTAGCTTGTTCAAAACAGGTTTTAAAAATTGATTTCCGTGTCTTTTTTTAATTTTATACTTGACAAAAAAATATCTTAATGATATAATGCCATTAAAATAATAATATAATATATAGTAATTATTTAAACCGTTGAAGCGGGGATAACGTCGAATTATGCCTTTACAGAGAGTTCGCGAGGCTGAGAAGCGAACAAGAAACAAGTCGGCAAATGGGCCGCTGAGGGCGTGGTCAAAGGCTTTGTGATTTTCTTGGCCGAGTATTCCACGACGTGATCGACATACGTAAGTTGTCAAAGATATGACAGTATCTTATTAAGGGTACGGGTTTCCCGTAAAATCAAGGTGGCACCGCGGATATTTAAATATTATTCGTCCTTGGCAAATTTATTTTGTCAGGGACTTTTTTGTGTTAAAAATTATTGTTGCAATAAAATTTAGATAATTATAGGAGGGAAAATAATGAATGTTCTGCCAAAATTAGAGGAGGTTAAAAAGATTGCCTCCACAAAAAAATATAAAGCGCTTCCTTTAAGCTGTGAAATTCTTTCAGATATACTCACGCCTATCGAAGCTATAAGAATATTAAAAAATGTCTCAACTCACTGTTATATGCTAGAGTCTGTTGCTGAGAGTGAAAAATGGGGAAGATATACTTTTCTCGGATTTGACCCAAAATTAGAAATTACTTGCGTAAATGGCAATATAAAAGCGGGAAATATAAAGTTAAAAACAAACAGCCCATCAAGTTTTTTAAGACAAATTTTGGCAGATTATAAAAGTCCGAGTTTTGATTATCTGCCGTCATTTACCGGAGGATTAGTTGGATATTTCTCTTATGATTATCTCTCTTACAGTGAACCAACCGTAAAAACCGAGGCCGAAGATACAGAGGGATTTAAAGATGTTGATTTAATGCTTTTTGATAAAGTTATAGCGTTCGATAATTTTAAACAAAAAATCATTATTATAGTAAATATGGAATTGGATAATACAGAAATAAATTATAATAAAGCAGTTTTAGAATTAAAGAGGATTAAAGAACTTCTTTGTCATGGAGAAAAAATAAAAGAATCTAAAAGTCATTTAATTTCTGATTTTGAACCGCTGTTTGATAGAGAAAGTTATTGCGCTATGGTGGAAAAAGCTAAAAACTATATTAAAGAGGGGGACATCTTTCAAATTGTTTTGTCAAATCGCTTACAAGCTCAGTTTGAGGGAAGTCTTTTGAATACTTATCGTGTTTTGAGAACAACAAATCCATCACCTTATATGTTTTATTTTTCAGGGACAGATGTTGAAGTTGCTGGAGCGTCTCCTGAGACACTTGTAAAATTAGAAAACGGTATATTACATACATTTCCGCTTGCTGGAACTAGACCGCGAGGAAAAACAGAGGATGAAGACAATATTTTCCAAAAAGAACTGCTTGCTGATGAAAAAGAGCTTGCCGAACATAATATGTTAGTAGATTTAGGAAGAAATGACCTTGGTAAAATAAGTAAATTTGGCAGCGTAAAAGTTGAAAAATTACATTGCGTGGAAAAATACTCTCATGTTATGCATATAGGCTCTACGGTCAGAGGTGAAATTTGTGATAATTTTGACGCTCTCGACGCTATAAGCGCTGTTCTTCCTGCAGGAACACTCTCAGGAGCGCCAAAAATAAGAGCTTGTCAATTAATAGGTACTCTTGAAAATAATAAAAGAGGTATTTATGGCGGGGCTATTGGATATATAGATTTTACTGGAAATATGGATACTTGCATCGCTATTCGCATAGCTTATAAAAAAAATGGAAAAGTATTTATTAGAAGCGGAGCTGGAATCGTTGCTGACTCTATTCCCGAAAACGAGTTTAACGAATGTGTTAATAAAGCTAAGGCAGTTGTAAACGCTCTAAAACTTGCAGAGGAGGTTGAAATATGATTTTGCTTATTGATAATTATGATAGTTTCTCTTTTAATTTATATCAATTTATAGGGGAAATTAATCCAGATATAAAGGTAATACGAAATGACGAAATGACAGTTGATGATATAAAAATGTTAAAGCCAGAGAGAATTATTATATCTCCTGGACCAGGAAGACCTGAAAACGCTGGGATAATATTAGATGTTATAAAAATTTTGAGCAAAGATATACCAATACTTGGAGTTTGTCTTGGACATCAAGCTATTTGTATGGCTTATGGAGCTGTTATCACCTATGCAAATAAAATTATACATGGTAAACAGTCTGAGATTAAAATAGATAAAAATTGTCCGATTTTTCGCGGGTGTGGCGAGAGTACCCTTGTTGCCCGCTATCATTCTCTATCCGCCGACCCAAATTCTATACCGGATTGCCTTAAAATAACTGGTATAACAAAAGATGGTGAGATAATGGCGGTACAACATAAAACATATCCAATATATGGTTTACAATTTCATCCCGAGTCGATTATGACGCCAAAAGGCAAGATAATACTTAAAAATTTTATAGAATTATATAAATAAAATTATTATAATAAAAAGGAGTTTTAGTTATGATAAAAGAAGCTATTATAAAAATAGTAAATAAAAAAGATCTTAGTTATGATGAGGCTTACAGCGTAATGAATGAAATTATGAGTGGTTCGACTACATCAACACAAAACACTGCTTTTTTAGCTGCTCTTTCAACAAAAAGCACGAGAGCGGAAACTATTGATGAAATTGCAGGGTGTGCCGCCGCTATGCGTGACCATTGTGTAAAAGTTGAAACTAATATGAATATATTTGAGATTGTAGGAACGGGAGGGGATAACTCAAGCAGTTTTAATATATCAACTACCTCAGCTCTTGTTGCGGCAGCGGGAGGAATGAAAGTAGCTAAACACGGCAATCGTGCAGCCTCATCAAAATGCGGTACCGCTGATTGTTTGGAGGCTCTTGGTGTAAACATTGAACAAAGTCCTGAAAAGTGCGTAGAATTATTAAAAGAAGTTGGTATATGCTTTTTCTTTGCTCAAAAATACCATACTTCTATGAAATATGTTGGGTCAATAAGAAAGGAACTTGGTTTTAGAACTGTTTTTAATATTTTGGGTCCTCTGACTAATCCTGCAAGTCCAAAAACTCAGATTCTTGGAGTTTATGACGAGTATCTTGTTGAGCCCCTGGCTAAAGTGCTTATAACTCTTGGAGTTAAACGTGGTATGGTGGTTTATGGACAGGATAAACTTGACGAAATATCTATGAGTGCGCCAACAGCAATTTGTGAGTTTGATAATAAGGAAATAAAAAAATACACTATAGCACCTGAAGATTTTGGATTTGAGAGTTGCCTTAAATCTGACCTTTCCGGTGGTTCTCCTAAAGAGAATGCTGAAATTACTTTAGCGATTTTAAGAGGAGAAAAAGGACATAAGAGAAATGCTGTTTTATTAAATGCCGGAGCCGCTCTTTACATAGGTAAAAAAGCTCAGAGTATTAAAGATGGTATTAAACTTTCCGCTGATATTATCGATTCCGGAAAAGCTCTAGAAACACTTAATAAATTTATTAAGTTATCTTAAAGTTTTAGGGGGAATAAAAATTGTCAATATTAAATCAAATTGCTGATTTCACTAAGAAAAGAGTATATGAAGCGAAAAAAAAGGAACCTCTTAATTATATTAAAAAAATGGCTTTGTCTATGTTAGATAATAACTCAAATAACAATTTTTGTTTTGAAAACGCTCTAAAAAAAAGTGATATATCTTTTATATGCGAGTGCAAAAAAGCGTCACCCTCAAAAGGGTTGATATCTCCTGATTTTCCTTATTTAAAAATAGCTATGGAATACGAAAAAGCTGGAGCTGATTGTATATCAGTTCTTACAGAACCTAAATGGTTTTTAGGAAAGGACAAATATCTTAAAGAAATAACCAATAAAGTCTCTATCCCTTGTATCCGCAAAGATTTTACAGTTGATGAGTATATGATTTATGAGAGTAAAATATTAGGAGCTTCTGCTGTATTGCTTATCTGCTCTATACTAAACTTAGACGAGATTAAAAGGTTTATGAGTATATGTAATACTTTAGGTCTCTCTGCTTTAGTTGAAACTCATGATGAGGAAGAAATAAAAATAGCTTTAGATGCCGGAGCCAGAATTATCGGAGTAAATAACCGTAATCTTAATGATTTTACGGTCAACACGGAAAATAGCTTTAAGCTCCGTGAGATGATACCAAAAGATGTGTTATTTGTTTCCGAAAGTGGTGTAAAATCATATAATGACATAAAAAGACTAAGGGAAATAGGCGCTGACGCTGTTCTTATTGGTGAAACGCTTATGAGAGCTGAAAATAAAAAAGCTAAGATATCGGAATTAAAAGGAAAATTACAATTATGACAAAAATAAAAATGTGCGGTTTGTCTCGCATAGAGGATATAGAGATTGTAAACCAAATATTTCCTGAATATATAGGTTTTGTATTTGCTGAAAAAAGCAGACGTTTTATTACGTTTGAGAAAGCTGCTGAGCTAAAAAAACACTTACATAAAAATATTATGGCAGTCGGTATTTTTGTAAACGAGAATCCCAAAACAATAGCTAATCTTTTAGATAATGAAATTATTGATATAGCTCAGCTTCACGGTAAAGAGAATAATTATTATATAAATAATTTAAGGAAATTAACAGATAAACCTATTATAAAGGCTTTTCGTATAGAAACAACACAAGATATAATTGAGACGGAAAAATCCAGTGCTGATTATATTTTATTAGATTCAGAAAATGGTGGTACAGGAAAAACATTTAACTGGAACTTAATACAAAATTTAAAACGACCATATTTTATTGCAGGGGGATTAAATACATATAATGTAAAAAATGCTGTAGAGAGGCTTAATCCTTATGCCGTAGATGTAAGCTCTGGAATTGAGACCAATGGAATTAAAGACAAAAATAAAATGCGTGATTTTGCTCTTGCCGTAAGAAAACTAACTTAACCGCAGGATACCGTTCTGTACCCTGCAAGCCTTAAAAAAGGCTTAATCTAAACTTTAACAGGCAAAACTTAAGTTTTTTAGAGAATATTTATGGTGAATTTAGATTATCTCTTTAGAAGTTCTTATATGTCGGTATAGCC
>CANOGI010000154.1 GCA_947565475.1 uncultured Eubacteriaceae bacterium | reverse complement strand
GTACTTACTTTTGTATTCAGGGGGAGCGTAAGCTCACTCTGAATACAAAGGAGAATACTTTCGCCGTCGGTTATGAGAATTTTTGTGTAACAAAAATTCTCATAGTCTTGACATTTTTTTCTAAAATTATTCTTAGTTTGTCAGTGTTTTATTTAGTAACTCGCGTTTATATAGTAAATGATTTTAATCGTTGAATTGATTCATATATAAATTATAATAAAATCCTTTTTTTAGAAGAAGATCTTTGTGGTTTCCTCTTTCTATAATTTTTCCATCGTCTATTACCGCTATTAAATCGGCGTTTCTTATTGTACTTAATCTATGTGCTATTACGAAACTTGTTCTGCCTTTCATAAGATTAAGCATAGCTTTTTGAATTTTAACCTCTGTTCTTGTGTCAACATTGCTTGTAGCCTCGTCGAGTATAAGTATTGACGGGTCCGCGAGGATTGCTCTCGCTATGGCTATCATTTGTTTTTGTCCCTGACTTAAAGTGTCGTCATCTTCGGTTAATATAGTATCGTATCCGTCGGGAAGTCTATGAATAAACTCATGAGCGTTCGCTAAAACGGCAGCTTGTTTTATTTCACTTTCAGAAGCGTCAAGTTTTCCGTATTTTATGTTATCACGTATTGTTCCTGTAAAAAGGTATGTGTCCTGTAAAACTATTCCTAAAGATTTACGCAGAGAGTTTCGTTTTATGTCAGTTATATTTATATCGTCTATTGATATTTCTCCTTTTTGAATATCATAAAATCTTGTTAAAAGATTTATTATTGTTGTTTTTCCAGCGCCAGTAGGACCGACAAGAGCGATAGTCTCACCAGGGTTTGCCGTTATGGATACATTTTTCAAGACGGTTTTTTCCTCGTTATATGAGAAAGTAACATTATCGAAAATTACTTTTCCTTTTATATCTTTAAGTTCAATCGCGTTTTCTTTGTCTCGGGGTTCTGGTTCACGATCTAATATATCAAAAACTCGTTCCGCCCCTACTACGGCGAGTATTAACATATTATATTGATTGGCGAGTTCGTTAAAAGGCCTTGTAAATTGTTTTGTGTACATAACAAAGCTTGTTATATCTCCTATTGTTATTAATTTGTACACGGCGAGTATTGAACCGGCCAAAGTTATTAAAGCATAGTTTATACCGTTTATCATAGTGCTTACGGGCCCCATTAATCCTGAGAAAATTTGAGCCTGTATTCCGACTTGACTTAAATTTTCATTAAGTTTTGAAAATTCGCTTATTTCGTCGTTTTCTCTCACAAAAACTTTTATTACTTTTTGGCTTGGTATAATTTCTTCTATTTTTCCATTTAACTCTCCTAAGACGTTTTGCTGTCTTTTAAAATAAATTTTCGAGCGCTTTGTTATGAAAGATGTTATAAAAAATAAAATAGGCAGGGAAATAAATGTAACAATTGTAAGTATAGGACTTAACACAAGCATAAAGAACAATGAGCCGACTATTGTTATTAAGCTTGAGATAGCCTGTGAAAGACTTATATTCAGCGAGTTGGCTATTGTGTCTATATCATTTGTGGCTCGGCTCATTAAGTCGCCGTGAGCGTTTGTGTCGAAAAATTTAAGAGGAAGAGTTTGAAATTTTTCAAAAAGTTTCTGCCTTAAATCGGTAACTACGATTTGTGAAATTTTTACCGAAAGTAAAATTTGTATTCTGTTTAAAATTGCCCCGGTTATATAAACCGCTGATAGAAAAATGAGTAATTTTAAAAGTCCGCTAAAATCATTGGGGACGATAAATTCGTCTATAGCCACGCCTATAAGCCTCGTGCCTAAAAGGTTAGCTATTGTTGATAAAGTTACGAAAACTGCTACTATTATTAACTTTACCCGTTGTCCCGATAGTAATTTCCATAATCTTTTTAAAGTTTGTTTTGTGTTTTTAGGTTTTTTTGTATTGGTCATTCTTATATTTCTTTTATTCATTTGCGGGTTTCCTCTCGGCATTATAAATCCTCCTCTCTTATTTGTGAATTATATATATCTTTGTATATTTTACTTGTTTTTATAAGTTCCTTATGATTTCCTGAGGCTACTATTTTTCCATCACTTATTATTATTATTTTATCGGCGTTTATTACAGAGCTTATTTTCTGCGCTATAATTAATTTTGTCGTATTTCTCATATCTTTTAGTGCTTTTTGTATTTTTGCCTCGGTTTGTGTGTCAACAGCGCTGGTGCTGTCGTCGAGTATAAGTATTTTTGGTTTTTTTATTAATGTTCTCGCTATGGAGATTCTTTGTTTTTGTCCTCCTGAGAGATTTACTCCCAGCTGACCGAGTTTTGTATCAAATTTATAGGGCATATCCATAATAAAATCATAAGCCTGTGATTTTTTAGCGGCTTCATATACTTCCTGCTTAGAGGCGTTTTTATTTCCCCATTTTATATTTTCTTTTATCGTGGATGAAAATAAAATGGCTTTTTGGAGAACTATTCCTATTTCATTTCTTAAATATGACAAGTCTAATTCTTTTATATTTTTTCCATCAATTAATATTTCTCCGTCTGTTACATCATAAAGTCGGGGTATTAAATTTACAAATGTTGATTTTCCGGCTCCCGTTTCTCCGAGTATACCTATTGTCTCTCCTTTTTTCGCTGTGAAATTTATATTTTCTAAAATTAAATCTCCCGAGGAATTAGGATATTTAAAGGAAACGTTTTTAAATTCTATAGAACCTTCTTTTATTGTGTCTTTAAGAGGATTTTGGGAATTTACTATATCTGATTTTGCCTCTAAAACCTCGTTTATTCTGTGTATTGACGCCCCTCCCCTTGAAAGCATCATTATCGCCATTCCCGTCATCATAAGGGACATAAGTATTTGAGTTATATATGTTATATAAGCCATCAGGTCTCCTGTTTCCATAACGCCGTTTTTGATTTCTTTACCTCCGAACCAAAGAACAAGAACTATTGTTATATTTAATATAATCATCATTACAGGCATTATTGTCGACATTATTTTAAACGCTCTTATCGTATAGTCTTTTAATTCCTCATTGCCTATTTTAAATTTATTTTTTTCTAAATCGCTTCGTACAAAAGCTTTTACAACACGAACACCGGAAAGGTTTTCACGAATTATTGTATTTACGGAATCAAGTTTTCTTTGTACTATTTCAAAAAACGCCGAGCCTTTTTTTATTATAAGAACTGTTATTATTATTAATATTATTACCGCCGCAAATAATATGTTTGTAAGTCTAGGATTTATTGAGAAAGCCATAAAAAGGCTTCCGACAAACAAAAGCGGGGAACGTATGAGTATTTTTAAAAATATTATAACTACGTGCTGTATCTGCGTTATATCGTTTGTAAGCCTTGTTATTAACGATGACGTATGAAATTTATCAAGGTTTACGAAAGAAAAAGTTTGAATTTTTTTGAACATTTCAAGTCTTACGTCTCTTCCAAAATTTTGACTCGCTTTAGCGGCGAATATTCCGCATCCGGCTCCCCCGAAAATACCAAGTATGGCTATAAGAATCATAAAAAGTGATTTTATAAGTATAAACCTTGTGTTTTCCTCGGCAATTCCTATGTTTACTATTTCCGCCATAATTTGAGGGAGTATAAGTTCGCACGATACCTCAACAAACATACACAACGGGGCGAGTATAGCGAAAAGAATATGTGGTTTAAGATATTTACTTAATTTTAGCAAAATAATTCCTCCTAAACTTGTTTTTGTGAATAATTGATTTGTATGTATTCATAATTTATTATATACGCAAAATTGGCGGTTAGGATATATGAACAATTTAAAGTCAAAAAAAATAAAAAAAACACTTAGTAATTTAACAAATAATAACAGCGATAGAAATTCTCAAAATGAGAGAGATAAATTTTCAAAGCCACACAGCCAAAAATCCATAATAAAAGATTACAGTGGGGTTTTTAGAGGTTTTAAGCAAAATTATAAAGTATTGATTAATGGGAAAATTCCAAAATATACTTTTATCATTATTTTTATTATAATTTGTTCAGCGTTTTTTTTCAATACGCAAATTTTTAATAAAAATAACATTGAGACCTTTAAATCTGAAAATGAGATTTCATTGCCTGTAATAATGTATCATAACATGACGAAAAAACAAAATCTTACTGATAGATACTGTGTTTCGGTCAAACAGTTTGAGGAAGATTTAAAATACATAAAAGAGCAGGGTTATAATTGTGTAACTTCATCAGAGCTTATAGATTATGTTTATAACGGTAAAAAACTTCCCGAAAAACCTTTTATGATAACTTTTGACGATGGTTACGAGAGTTTTTACACATATGCTTATCCGCTTTTAAAAAAATACAATATGAAAGCTATTATGTCTATTGTTGGCGGGTATACTGATTTATTCTCAGATACGGAAGACCATAATGTGGATTACTCTCATCTTAACTGGAAACAGGTAAATGAGCTTAATAATACGGATTTTATTGAGATTCAAAATCATACATATAATTTACACGAAATTACCTCAAAAAGAAAGGGTGCGGCGATAGCAAAAGGAGAAAGTTTTGAGAGCTTTAAAAATGTATTTAAAAAAGACGTTTCTAAACTTAACGACCTTATTTTAAATTATACGGGGAAAAAAGCCAAAATGTTTACTTACCCATATGGAAATATTACCGAGGGTTCAATTGAGATTATAAAAGAGCTTGGTTTTTTAGGGGCGTTTACTTGTACGGAGCAGGTCAATTTTATTATGGGAGCTCCTGAAGAGTTATACTCAATAGGCCGTTTTAACAGGGATGGCAGGATTTCAACAAAAGAATTCTTTAGTAAAATAACAAAAAATCTTGAGGCTCATAAAAAGTAATTCTTTTGTTGTTTTGGTGTATACTAAATCATTTAAAAAGGTAGATATAATATATATCACAGTGAAAAAAATAAAAAAATTATTTTATTTGAGATTTTCAGAGCTGCCTCAAAGTTATTTCTATGTTTTTAATGTACTATTACCATAAAATATTTTTTGTTTCATACCATTTTTCAAGTATTTAAAGTGTAGATTGGTATTAATTGGCTATATATTAGGTTATACAGCTATTTGGATATAATATTTATGCTTGCTGATGATTAGAAAAGCTTTTATGGCGTGAATTTGTATTCTCACTATAAGAGCTTTTTTAGCGCCGTAATGAAATTATAAGTACAGTTTAGTGGTGTTTTGCGGGATGATATAGTGCGGATAATTAATATTTTTGGCAAAATTTAAAAAAGGTATTGACAAGAAGATTTAGCTGTTATATAATACCCAAAGTGGTGTAAAGATAAAAAGCTTTACAGCTTATGTTTTGGTGTTTGCCACGGTAAAAGGTGATTGCTATGGAAAAAATATTTCTTGTCACAATGCTTTATGATTTTTATGGCGAATTGCTTACAAGTAAACAAAAGGCGGCTTTTGAAAAACATTATCTTGAAGACCTTTCTTTTAATGAAATAGGGGCGGAGCAGGGA
>CANOGI010000153.1 GCA_947565475.1 uncultured Eubacteriaceae bacterium | reverse complement strand
AATTTAGTTTTCCACACCGGCTTGATTTTTATTACCTGTGGCGTATCTGAAAATCAGTCTCAAAACACAGCTAAAGGCAATAACTCGCTACATCGGTTAAATCAATATTTCTCAAGAATTTGTTTTTTCTTGACCTCAAATTCCTCTTGTGTGATTACTCCTGAGTCAAGGAGCTCTTTACAAGCTTTCAGCCTATCGGCGCCACCGATTAATAAATCGGGATTGCTTCCGCCTCCAGTATTATGTTGACTAAAAACACCATTCACGTTATTAACTTTCGGCTCCTTTTTATCGATAAGCGAAATAGCATCTTCCCTAATCCACAATCCTATAAATAAAACTCCCGCCACCTCGGCCAAATAAACAAAACTCACAGAATGATAAGTTATGAACATCCATAAATCCATAACACATAATACAGCCATCGGAATAAACCAAATTTTTTTCACAATATTGTTTCGCTGTATAAAGAGCACGCTTAAATAAACCAATCCTCCATATACGACAAAATAAAATCCATAGTAAATATCAAGAAACAAAAATAGCATATACAAAATTAAAGCCGCTTTTACCGCCGAGACAACCAAAACGCCCTTTTTATTTCTTAAAAACAACATAGCCCCAAAGCCTACCAGCACAGCACAATCCAAAACAATATAAATTATATCATCAATTATATCATCAAAATTCAAATCAAGAAGATGAATATAATCAATATGGAAATAAATATTATAGCATCCCAAAAGCGTGAAAAGTACCGCCCCGATAATAGAATAAATTTTTGATTTGTCAGCTACAGTCATTTTATTCCCCCCTCTACACAAATTTAATAAGCTGTTCTTTTTTCATCTGAAATTCCTCTTCGCTTATTACTCCCTGTTCAAAAAGCTCCTTATACTTCTTCAACTCCTCAACGGCATCCCGTTCCGAAGGCGTTTTATTGTAATTGGGGGCATTTTTATAAAAGTTTCCCTGATTTCTGTCTGGTATCACGCTTACGTGTATAACAGCCACAATAAATAACATCCAGCCGTAAAACCACCACAGTCCAAAACTATAACCCTTTTTTTTGGCTATACTAGCGGGAATCAAGCCTAAACAGGCGGAAATAATAAGCCCTATAATAAGTCCTGTAATATAATATTCCTCTAACATATATTCCCCTCCAAAACCGCAAAATTATAATCATACTATTTTATTCTAATTATACCATAAAAGTAAGATAAAGTCAACTTTTCAATGTATTTCTCCCAAAACTATAAAACGGCTGTAATTCCATAGCTTTGAAAGAAATATAATAAGAAATTGGAAAACCCATCTTACACTCTTGCGTAAAATTTTATTTTGTTATATAATGTAAGTAAAATTCGTAATATGTGAATTTGTGAAATAATATAAATTTTTTAAGACAAACATTGTTCGCTATAACATCATGGAGGTTGAAAAATGAAATTAAATAAAAAACTCTGGTTTTTTTTGTGCACTTTTCAAATAGCGTTTTTTTGTTACCATAATATATCTTTCGGGGCGGCGTATAAGGACATATCCCCATCTCATTGGGCATACCTCGCTATAGAAAATCTTCACGCCAAAGGCTATCTTAATGATTTTCCCTCAGAGAAATTCAATCCCGACAGCTATATAGATAAATTCACCAGCTCGAAAATTCTCGCGGCGGTGGCGGGATATACTGACGGTGATTATTCGGCGCAAAAAAATATAATATCAAAATTCTCGTCAAAATTTTTAAAGTGGAATAAAGAGTCAAACAATCAGATAGCGTTTCTCCTCTCAAAAAATATTCTTACGGAGGATGATTTGGAAAGCTTTATGCTGTTCTCAAGCGACGGCTCTGAAAAATTCAGGGCAATATCAAGAGAGGAAACGGCTGTTTTTCTCGTTCGTTTAATGGGAAAGACCTCAGAAGCTGAGAAACTCAGTTCATCAAATTTCTTTAAAGACAGCCAGTCTATAACGCAGACAAGACGTGGCAGTATAAACTACTTAAAATCCGTAAATGTGTTAAGCGGGGATAAAAATGGCTTCTGCAATCCTAAGAAAGCCGTTACGAGAGCGGAGTTCTGCGTGCTTGTCAATAACGCCGCCAAATTGATTCCCTCTCCCCCTAAAACAACCCCTCCGGAAAATATAAATAACGTGACTACTATAAACGGAACCATAAATAATTATTATAAAAATCTTAATTTGATTCAAATAAAATCCGGTGATAAAATAGACTCATACCGTTTAAGCGACAGCGTAAAAATATCCCTTAATGATAAAACCGTATCGGCGGACTCAATATCGGAGGGATTAGAAACCGTCGCTTTGATAAATAACTCGGAGGTAATTAAACTCTCCCTCAGCTCGCCTGAGCCAAAACCGGACTCATCAAAGCAGCCGTCAAACACAATATCTTCCATACAGCCCGACATATGTATGGATCCTTCCGCTTCGGGAACAATTCAAAGTATACAAATTAACCCGTCGCTGCGAAATGAGTGTATAATCGAGCTGTTAAATGACAGCGGAGAGAGAAAACTCTTTTCGGGAACAAGATACACCATTCCGATATATTCTTTGAAAATAGGTGACTTCGCCCATATAACGGCGGATAAAGGACAGATTTTAACGATAAAAATTGATAAAAAAGATAAAAAGAGCGTATCCTCCGGATATGTGTCCGATATAGATAACAATAAAATAACTATAGAAACCGCGGGAGGTGGAAAATCAGTATTTTATTATAATGATAACTTTACAGAGTGCTATGACTGCACTATAGGCGAGAAAATCGACTTCACAGATATAAAAAAATTTACGGAGGTTTATATTTTCTGCGAGGATATAAACTCTCGGGCGATAGATGTAATATTTATAGTTGACAGCCTGTAAAATTAAAAGGTAAACTCAAAACTGTATCATTAACGTATCTGAAAAATAAAATTTCGGAGGTTTTATAAAGTATGTTAAAAAATGTAACTAAATTTGTTGAGGCTATCAAAATAGCGATAAAGTCTCTTGACGGTAAAATAAATTTCTCAAAAAAGTCCAAAAAAATAAAAATTTTAGCGTCAGTCGCTTTGAGAAAAACCATTTACTCAAAAAAAGGAATAAACTATATACTGAAAGTGACATTATTCGTATCCGTAATCGTGACTTCCCTCACTATTACGTCCCGGTTTACTAAAAATAACGCTCAGGCTGTGTATATAAACAATAAACCGGTAGGAATAATTGACAACATTGAAATAACCGAAAATGAGCTCTGCTCAAATATAGAAAATAAACTAAGCGAGGAAAACGGGGTAACCGCCTCAATAAACGAGGATATATCTCTTGTACCGATAATAGCGTCGGATTCGGATATTTCCTCTGAGTACGAGATTTTAAACACAGTTGTAAACGACGTTTCATATACTGTGGATTCTTACGCCATAAATGTGAACGGTGAGAAAAAAGTCCTGTTAAAATCCAAAAAAGAGGCGGAAAACCTCCTTTCCGATATAAAATCCCAAAGAATTGACAATTCAGGAGAAATCCTTTCTGTCTCATTCGTGGACGATATAAAAATTTCTAAGGAAACCACGAATTCCGACAATATAATAACTTATGACGACGCCTACGAAATATTAAATAAAAATACGGAGGATAAAAAAGCCTATACTATTTCCGAGGGTGACACTCTTGGAAAAATAGCGGAGAATCTTGATATCCCCCTATCCGATATATACGCTCTGAATCCTGACCTTACGGAAGACACGGTTTTAAAAATAGGCGATGAAATTACCATAACCGAGGAAAAACCTCTCCTTTCGTTAAATGTCGTTAAAAAGGTATCCTATAAAGAGGAAATACCCTATGAGACCGAGGAAATAAAAAACAACGAGGAATATAAAACATACAAAAAAGTTATAAAAGAGGGCAAAGAAGGGGAAAAAGCGGTAACTGACGAAGTAACCTATAAAGACGGGAAAGAGACCGGGAGAAAAACATTAAAAGAAACTATTCTGAAAGAACCGGAAAACGCGAAAGTTGAGATAGGAACTCTTGAGACTCCCGTAAAAAAAGCCACGGGCGTGTTTAAAATGCCTGTAAGAGGCGTCCTTACATCAGGATATGGAGCGAGATGGGGATATGTTCATAAGGGAATAGATATAGGAGCTCCCGCCGGCACTCCCGTTTACGCTTCCGATGGAGGTGTTGTCACATTCGCCGGCTGGAATAACGGAGGATTTGGCTACCTTGTGAAAATATCCCATGGAAATGGATTTGAGACATACTACGCTCATAACTCAAGCATAGCGGTATCCACGGGAGACAGAGTATATCAGGGGCAACTCATTTCTTACGTTGGAAGCACTGGAAACAGTACTGGAAATCATCTTCACTTTGAGATAAGAGAGGGTGGCGTGGCTAATAACCCATATAATTATTTAAGTTAAGGGAACACCTCATAATTCAATAAAATGGCTTTGAGATAATATTTTTCTATTAGAGGAAAAATCCCGCATATCAGCACTTTCGTTTTCAGCGAAAGCCGGCTTCGCCGTCCGCGTTTATCTTTGCGGCGCATTCATAGTCAGAGCCTATGTTAAGAGGTTTTGGCGATGAAGAATTCCCCCTAAAATACAAGAGGAAGTACACCCGTTTAAAAAGTGGGAGACTTCTTCTGTCGGTAAAAAAACGCTATTTCTCAAAACAAAAAGTCAAAGGAGATACTTTATATATGGAAAATTCTAATAAAAAGCAAAACATAATACTCATAATTACAGGGGCAATAATAATTATAGTAGCGGTTATAGGTATTATTTATTTCTACAGCTCTGAAAAATCCCCATCCGTCGACAAAACTGTCAAAGAAGATGAAATAAAGGCTAAGTTTCAGGAAATTTCCGATAAATTCACCACCCTCTCGGCGGAAATGTTAGAGTCGGACGGAACAACAATAAAAACAGAATACACAGATAAACAGAAAAATTTATTCAACGTAATTCTTCAAAAAATCGGCGATGTCGATAAATTTATGGAAGACGCTAAAAAAGATGACTCCTCTATTTCCGAAGAAGATTACTATAACGAACTCACAAATAAAGTAACGGAAATAAATGAGCTTCTTACAGCTCTTGACAACGATATTCACGTTGACTCAACCGAATTTACCGAAACTTTCACAAATCTTAATACCGTCTTTAATAAACTTGTTGATAAAGCTACAGTAGAGGGCAATAATAAAACTCTCACAGACGAGTATAAAGCTTTTCAGAATGAATATGATAAAATATATGAAGATATACTGTCCATATACGACGATGCTAAAGACGACAATCTCAATCAGGAATATTACGATAAGCTAACCGCTAAGGGTAAAGACATTCTGAATAAAATAAATGATTTCACGGCTAAAGCTAATATTACCCTCGATTAAACGCTAAAAGTGTATTTTAATATTAGACTTCTTTCGAAACTGTAAGATTATGATTATCCACTAAAAAAATATTTTATT
>CANOGI010000152.1 GCA_947565475.1 uncultured Eubacteriaceae bacterium | reverse complement strand
GTTGATGTGAACAAAAGTTTTTTTAATAAACTTGTATTTGTTGAGAATTTTTCCCTTTGTCCGAGAAAACTGTCAAGAGCTTTGTATAAGTCTCCCTCGATTATTAAATCTCCTTTCATATAGGCTTCGCCTAACGCGAGCGACGTACTATTTGTCAATTCGGAAAGGGAGAGCGGTTTTTTAAATTCTACTGTAAAGATAGGTTCGCCAGCGCCAATTAGGTGTTCTTTTCCCTTTGTTTTTATTAAAAAAGGATTTTCATCGAATTTTCGCAAAAATTTTAACATTAAATTATCTGCTATATCCACTTCCATTACTTCCTTTCATAATTATAAATTATTTCTTTTCATAAGTGCATTTTTATGTTGGACAAATTTGAAAATAGGATTTATTTATTTTTAAGTTTGCCAGCCATAATTGCTATCTATAATATAAATATAGTCAAACTACTTAAGAATAAACAAAAGGAGACAATATTAAAATTATTTTTGCAAGACAGTGAGAAGAAAGCATAGTTAGGAGCCTATGCTGATTGACGCTAACGCGGCAAAAAGGATTTTAAACCGCCAAACTTGTTCATTTTTCAAGTGGTTTGACTATAATTATATACCTATTTTGTTAAATTTTAAAGAGTTTATATTTTTATTTATAAATCTTAGACATAAAGAATAGTACAAACGTCATAAAATATTTTAACCGACTGAAAAAATTTCTTCATTTTTGAGCGGGGGTACTTACTCTTGTATTTAATGGGAGTACAAGCTCCTATTGAATATAATAGTAAAGTTATTCGCAGTCAGGGTATACGTATTTTTGTGAAACAAAAAAATATATACCTCATTGACTGGAACATTAAAATATATATTTGTCACAAGCCGAATATTCTTTTAATTACGACATTATAAACGAAAAATATACTAAAATATATTGCAAAATGATAAAAAATTGTGTATAATTAAAAAAGCGGTGTATAAATTTAATATATTACGGATTAATTTGCCGAGATGATTTAAAAATAACTTAGAAAATAATTTATAAAAATCATATACTTAAATAACGACGTATATTTTTTATAGGTTTTTGATATAAGGTATTTTTAACCATAATATAAAATTTATTCATTATTAAAAGGATTTATTATATTTTATATAAAATATAATGAAAGTTAAGTATATTTTTTAAGGAGAACCGATTAGTACGCCGAACTGTTTTTGACACGCTATTTAGATAGATATGAGGATATTTAAAAAATTAAATTATATTTTGAGAAAACTCATATCAATTATGTATTAATAAAATCAGCGCGGGGATTTTAGGACAGTCTATAAGCAAATTCGGTTAAAACCAAAACTTTAAATAATCGCCGTTTCCTTAAATATACTGCGATATTTTATGAACAGGAGGATTAGAAAATGAGTAAAAATTTTGACTATTCTTTAGTCGACAATGTTCTTGAAGAGCATCAATACAAGCAAAGCGCTATTATAGCTATATTGCAGTCGTTACAGGAACATTATCATTATTTGCCCAAGGAAATATTTCCTCGCATTGCTGAAAAGCTCAACGTGAGCGAGGCGAGAATTTACAGCGTCGCTACTTTTTATGAGAATTTTTCTCTTGAGCCAAAAGGGAAATACGTTATTAAAGTATGTGACGGCACAGCCTGTCATGTAAGAAAATCTATTCCCATTCTTGAGAGATTGAGAAAAGAGCTTGGACTTTCGGAGGAAAAAATAACAACAGATGATTTGTTATTTACGGTTGAGACAGTTTCGTGTCTTGGAGCTTGCGGCCTTGCCCCGGCGCTTACCGTTAATGATAAAGTTCATCCCGCTATGACTCCTGATAAGGCGGCTTCGTTAATTAAAGAATTAAAGGAGGCGGAATAGCATGCTTAAATCCAGAGAAGACTTAAGAAGTTTAAGAGAAATATACATAAATTCCTCAAAGAAAGAGGATAAAAAGATTTTAGTCTGTGCCGGAACCGGATGTGTCGCGGGCGGGTCTTTGGACATTTATCAAAGATTTATAGATATTATGAAAGAAAAGGGAATAAATTGTTCCGTTGAGCTTCAAAAGGAGCCTCACGATAATTCTATAGGGGTTAAGAGAAGTGGTTGTCATGGATTTTGTGAAATGGGGCCTCTTGTAAGAATTGAGCCTCAAGGCTATTTATACACAATGGTTAAAGTTGACGATTGTATGGAGATTATTGAGAAAACTATCGAGAATGATGAGATAGTTGAAAGGCTCGCTTATAAAAAAGACGGCAAGGTTTATAAAGTGCAGGAGGAAATTCCCTTTTATAAAAAACAAACGAGAATTGTTCTTGAGCACTGCGGGCATATTGACGCCACATCAATTAATGAGTATTTATCTATAGGCGGGTATACGGCTTTTGAGAAAGCTCTTTTTGATATGTCTCAAGACGATATTATAAAAGAAATTGAGGAGTCAACTTTGAGAGGCCGAGGGGGCGGGGGATACCCTACCGGAAGAAAATGGGCCCAGGTTAAAAAGCAAAAAAGCGATATAAAATATATTGTTTGTAATGGTGATGAGGGAGATCCAGGCGCTTTTATGGACCGAAGCATTATGGAGGGAGACCCCCACAGAATGCTTGAAGGTATGATGATTGCCGGTATCGCTACGGGAGCGAAAGAAGGCTATATTTATGTAAGAGCGGAATATCCTATGGCCGTAAGCCGTCTTGAGAACGCTATTAAACAGGCGGAAGAATACGGTCTTCTTGGGGAAAACATTCTTGGAACGGATTTTAGTTTTAAATTACATACAAATAAGGGAGCGGGTGCTTTTGTCTGTGGAGAGGGAAGCGCTTTGACAGCTTCTATAGAGGGAAAAAGAGGTATGCCGAGAGTTAAGCCTCCGCGAACTGTTGAACAGGGTCTTTTTGAAAAACCGACAGTCCTTAATAATGTTGAGACTTACGCCAATGTTCCTGAAATTATCGTAAAGGGAGCGGGATGGTATAAAGGTATCGGACCTGAGAGCAGTCCTGGAACAAAAGCTTTCGCCCTTACGGGAAATATCGCCAATACGGGTCTTATTGAGGTTCCTATGGGCGCTACTTTAAGAGAAATTATATTTGATATAGGCGGGGGGATGAAAGACGGCGCGGAATTTAAGGCGGTTCAGATAGGCGGTCCGTCTGGCGGGTGTCTTATAACGCCTAATCTTGATTTGCCTCTTGACTTTGACTCTTTAAAAAAGGTCGGCGCCATGATTGGCTCCGGCGGATTGGTTGTTATGGACAGCAATACGTGTATGGTTGAGGTGGCTCGTTTCTTTATGAACTTTACTCAAAATGAGTCATGCGGAAAATGTGTTCCGTGCCGAGAGGGTACAAAACGTATGCTTGAGATACTTGAGAGAATTGTAGCCGGACAGGGTGTGGATGGCGATATTGAGCTTCTTCTTGAGCTTGCCGATACAATCAGTTCGACGGCTTTATGCGGTTTAGGGAAAACGGCGGCGTTCCCTGTCGTAAGCACTATTAAAAGTTTCAGGCAAGAATATGAGGCTCATATTTATGATAAGAAATGTCCTTCCGGAAACTGTAAAAAGCTTGTTACTTACGCTATTGACCCGGAAAAGTGCAAGGGCTGCTCAAAATGTTCAAGGGTTTGTCCTGTCGGCGCTATTTCTGGTCAAATTAAAGAACCGTTTGTTATTGACAGTTCTAAATGTATTAAATGCGGGGCTTGTAAGGAGGCCTGCAATTTCAAAGCTATAGGGGAGGTTTAATGATGAGTGATAATTTTATGATTATTGACAATATTCCCGTTGAAATAAACGGGGAGAAAAATATTTTGGAACTTATCAGAAAAGCCGGAATCGATTTGCCTACTTTCTGCTACTATTCCGAGCTTTCAGTATATGGCGCCTGCCGTATGTGTATGGTCGAGAATAAGTGGGGAGGTATGGAGGCGTCATGCTCTACACCCCCTAAAGCTGGTATGGAGATTTATACAAATACCCCTAAATTAAGAAAGCACAGAAAAATGATTCTTGAGCTTTTACTCGCCGACCATTGCCGTGATTGTACCACATGTGTTAAAAACGGAGCTTGTAAGCTTCAGGAGCTTGCCAGCAGATTTGGCATTACTGACGTGAGATTTCCCAATACGGCTACAGAGCCGGATATAGACAATTCTTCTTTATGTATTATAAGAGACGCTAATAAGTGTATTCTTTGCGGAGACTGTGTTCGAGTTTGCAACGAGGTACAGAATGTGGGCGCTATAGATTTCGCTTTTAGGGGTTCTAAAATGAAAGTATGTACCGCTTTTGACAAGCCTATAGCGGAATCACCTTGTGTTGGCTGTGGGCAGTGTGCCGCTGTTTGTCCAACGGGAGCCATTGTTATTAAAAATGACAGTCAAAGATTATGGAACGATTTAAGCAAGGAAAATGTTAAGGTTATCGCTCAGATTGCCCCAGCTGTAAGGACCGCCGTAGCGAAAGAGTTTGGCTGCGACGAACAAAATGTTATGGGTAAAATTATCGCTTCTTTGAGGAGAATAGGATTTGATGAGGTTTATGATACCTCTACAGGCGCTGATCTTACAGTTCTTGAGGAAGCTAATGAGTTTCTTAAAAGAATTGAGAAGAATGAGAATATCCCTTTGTTTACATCATGCTGTCCGGCGTGGGTAAATTATGCTGAGAAAAATTATCCCGAACTTCTTCCAAATATCTCTACATGCCGTTCTCCTATGGGTATGTTCTCTTCTGTTATAAAAGAGGAGAATAAAAACTCAAGAAGGAAAATAGTGAATGTCGCTGTTATGCCTTGTACGGCTAAGAAATTTGAGGCGGCGAGAGATGAGTTTAAGGTTGACGGAGTTCCTATGACAGATTATGTTATTACCACTCAGGAACTTATTCAAATGATAAAAGAATCGGGTATTGTATTTTCGGAAATTGAGCCGGAAGCTGTCGATATGCCTTTTGAGACATATACAGGAGCGGGTGTTATATTTGGCGTTAGCGGAGGTGTTACCGAGGCCGTTATAAGAAGAATATCAACGGATAAATCTTTATCAGCTATAAGAACTCTCGCTTTTAACGGTGTAAGAGGTATGCAGGGCGTTAAGGAGCTTACTGTTAAATATAATGACAAAGATGTTAAAATCGCGGTTGTAAGCGGTCTTAAAAACGCTGATGATTTAATTCAGAAGCTTAAAGCTGGCGAGCATTATGATCTTATTGAGGTTATGGCTTGTCCGGGAGGCTGTGTATGTGGAGCCGGTCAGCCTTTTGCCAGTCTTGATGAAAAGGCGAAACGAGGCGAGAGACTTTATAATCAAGACAGGCTATGCACTATTAAAAGAAGTGAGGAAAATCCTGTTATGATGCGTCTTTATGACGGACTTCTCAAAGGAAAGGTTCATGAGCTTCTTCATGTTGAGTATGGAAAGAAGCCCCATAACAGTGATAAATAAAAATAAATTTTAATATTGAAAGTTATTGTTTACTTTGTGTTTAATATAACTAATTAATAATTTTCTAACCCCTTTAGTATAGACGGCGATACAATATCGCCGTTTATACTGAGTGATTATTCAAGGTTATGTAAATTTATTGTCTGTATAAATAAAAAAACAGGTCTGCGGCTTTTTATTAGTTACAAGCTTGTATTTATATTATATTATATTATATTAAGGA